>LKNA01000072.1 GCA_001564065.1 Chitinophagaceae bacterium T5-Br10_B2g13 | reverse complement strand
TTGGACTTCTGCTTCAATTAAAAAATGCAGCGTATCGACTAATGGCGCACCACCGGACAACCTAATACGCTGCCTTTGAAGCCAGGCACCCTGTCATTTCGAGCGAGCGAAGCGAGTCGAGAAATCTACTCCGCGGTGGGTGAGATAAATCACCGAAACTGTTGGCACTGTTTACTGTAGAACTGTGGATTCCGTCATCCCCCTGCCCCCCTTCAAAGGGGGAAACGAGAATTTGGATTTACTTCGCCTCCCCTCTCTACGCGTAGAGAGGGGCCGGGGGTGAGTCCCCTATTTCATCAAGGTCATCTTCCGGGTCACTATCTCGCCCGGAGTGATCAACCGATAGAAATAGATTCCGCTGGCCAGGCTGTTCGCGTTAAAGCTGGCGTTGTGGGTTCCGGCAGAGAGTGTGCTGCCGTCGATCAGATTAGCCACCAATCTACCGGCCATGTCATACACCTTAAGCGATACCTCCTGCTGCTCATTAATTGTAAACCGGATATTTGTGGACGGATTAAACGGATTCGGATAGTTTTGACTCAACTCCACTTCCAGTGCCGTCTCCTCATTTTCATCCGTTGTGGTAAATTCCCACTCATCACTCCACTCTCCGACCTGCCCCTGAACGGTTGCACGCACCCGCCACACATACTCCGTATTCCCTTTCATCTCACGAGCAGACACATACATTGTGTCCGTCACCTCTTCTGCCACAAACAAGGTGGATGTGGATGCTTCCCGTACCTCTATGGTGTACGATTCAGCACTTTCCACAGATTCCCACTTAAATGTCGTTTTTTTCGAAACCTTCTTCTCATCCTTGGCAGGCGTTGATTTCTGAGGCCCTCTGCCGTTGTTTCCGTTTCCGCCACCTTCAGCCTGAGTTGTAAACTCCGCAATGGAACTCCACTCGCCCGGAACACCGTCCTTCACTCCATGCACCCTCCATTTGTAGAGTGTCTCATTGTTTAGAGATTCATTATTTTTCACCGAATAGCTGGTGCCGTTTACTTCCGTGTCTATGACAAGTGTTTCTGTTGAAGAATTTTCCAGTTGCAAAATGTAGTAGTCTGCATTCAAACTGTTCCACTCCAAAGTGGGCGTCAGGGAAACCCCAGTTGCGCCATTTTTAGGAGAAGAAAGATCCGGTGAAGTTAATGGATCGCTGCCTGAACCGGAAGAGTCATCTCCACTGCCACCACTTTCAGTTGTAAAAGATCGTGATGAACTCCAGTCACTCGTCAAACCGTCACGCGTCGCGCGCACTCTCCAACTATACCCTGTATCGTAAGCAAGTGTTCGGCTTGAGGGTGTGGTATAGCTTGTACCCTTACCTGTATTTTCAAAGACCAGATTACCGGAACTGTAAACACGTAACGTATAGCTGTCTGCACTAACTGAGCTCCAGGAGAAATTCGGATTTACAGAAACATCGGAAGCACCATTGGACGGCGATTGCAGTAAAGGAGTTGAAGGCAGATTCGGTTCTTCACCACCCCCCGAACCGCCATCGTCACCCGGATTTTGACCACCTTTCTGAAAATCAATACCTGGATGTTGATTTAAAAGTTCTGTTTCAAAAGGTGAAATATCAGTCTCTGTAAATTTGTTATTACGTATATCTAATGTTCCCCATCCACTCGTACTTGTAGAAGTAAGATTTGCCACTTCTACAGGAATAGGGCCTGATAAATTATTATTATGCACCTCAAGAGTAAGGTTTCTACTTGTAGCAATATTGCCCCATTCATCAGGCAAGCTGCCAGTAAAATCATTGTTCCCCATCTGAGCAATGAATATATCTGGTCCTAAATTTGCTGAAGGTAATTGCCCTGTAAAATTATTTTGCTGGATCCTAAATAATCTCAGCCGTTGATAAAATATCTTATTAGAATCATGAAATTCTACTGGCAAATCACCATTAAAATTATTGTGTGAAACATCAAACTGAATAATTCTTTGATCAGTCAACCATCCCGGAAGTGCACCACTAAAATTATTACCAACTAAGTCAAAAACTAAAGCCGTATTAATACTCATATTTGAAGTATCAATAGTTTCAGGCAATTCTCCGCTAAAATTATTAAATCCAAGATTAAAATAAAGAGCCCCCGTTTCTAATATATGCGTTGGGAATGGGCCTGATAAATTATTAGACTTAACATTAAACGAATCCAATATTGACCAATTACCCCATGATTCAGGAATACCGTTTGAATCAGAAAGATTATTGTATCCAAGCCGAATATGGTACATATTTAACTGTCCCCATTCATGAGGTAAATTACCTGTAAGATTATTATCAGAAACATTTATATAATGTAGATTTTCACAGTCTCCCCATTCCGCTGGTAATGAACCCTCAAGGCTATTGTGTGCAATAATAATCATAGATATTGGTGTCTGACTAAACTCAGGTGGCAATGTGCCTGTTAACCCTGTCCCCTGATTCGGATTTTCAGGGCTTGCATTTTGCTGGCTTTCAAAAACCTCAATATTTGCCCATTTAGAAGGATTTGGAATCGAGCCTGTAAATGAGTTTGTTGCATACGTTGTTTTTCCTGATACAGCACCACCACCAGTTGGATGGTTAAAATTGAAGAACCTTGGCTCTCTTGTATGACCCGTTAGAAGTATTCTTCTTACTTCTGTCCATTCAGATAATCCCTGCGGAACGTCACCTGTAAGTTTATTCTGTTTTACGTTGAAATACCTGATCTTACTTAGATTTCCGAGAGAAGCTGGCAGTTGTCCTTCGGCATTATTACCCAACAGGACACCACTCTCACTTGGATCAGAACCGTCTTCAGGCTGTGAATGTGATCCTCTTTGAAGATCAAGATGAACAACCCTTCTTTCTCCGTTAATAACTTCAGTGGTAACACCATACCAGTCCGTATTATCAGGCAGTGATGTGGCATTTGGATCCCACGGCTTATTGTTTTCCTGCGTGTTTGTCCAGTTATTGCCGTTGGTTGACTGGTAGAGGTCGATCAGTGCCTGGAGATCACCGGCCTCACTGTTTTGATATTGCGAAATAGCTTGCATTGGGAATAGTAGCCCCAAAAAAAAGATTACAACTAAATTTCTCATTCTTAACATCACTAATTTTATTAGATAACCACTGCATCGTCATTGAGATACAGTTTGATCAGCTTTAAACTGTTTTTTATTACTTTCTACACTACTAAAGAGTATATAGAGGTGCATTTGTTACAAGACAGATTCTTTGATGTAGCTATGATTAAATACATCTTAGTTAGACAAACCTGCCTGAGCATTTGTTACTACTTAATATGAATTAGAAAGTTCCAATGTAATTATCATTTATTTTTTTATACCCATTGATATAGTTCGCCAAGAATTAAGGCTTCCTCAAAAAGTCACCCCTGATCGGGCGGCGAAAGCAGAAAGGTTCAGTTCAAACAGAGTGGCTGCAATCCAGGCCTCTGAAGTATCCTGAAGTTTAGTTTTGATTGATTCAGTGAAAGTTCCTGTTTGGCATTGCCAACGCGCCCCTCAATGTGGTTGCGCTCAGCGTATTCATAGCGCTGCTTGCGTTTCTGATAGGCACTTAGTTTAGGTTTTGGCCCTTTTGGAAGAGCTGTTATGCGGATGCCGCGCTCGCTACACCAGTTTCGGTTGTCGTTGGTGTGGTAGATCTTGTCGCACTGAACCAACTCCGGATAATGGTCAGTCAGCAGCCGGTAGGTTTCCGCCTGATCCTGCAGATCAGAGGCTTCTTTGTAGGCGTCCCAGTTGATCGTCTGGTGGGTAAGCCGCCAAACAGTGACAGGCCCAGCTTGGCCCCAAACTCTATACTCTTGCCGGTTTTATCGCGCATAATTGGGCGAACATGCGGCTGGGAGGTGCTCACAATACGGTCATTACACTGGCGGCTGTCGGAAACATACATGCCCCGCTGCTGGGCGTATAGCGTATGGATGACCCACAACTGGCGCTGGCATTTGTGAGTCAACGGAAATTCTCTATTATCCAACAGGACCAGCATCTGGTCAATATGTCTCAGATTACACTCTACACAGTTGAGCAGATATCGAAGGGTTTTGCGCAAGCTGGTCTTGGAGGCTTTCTTCTTTTTCGACTGACTCAGATACCGTTTGAGGGCCTTCTTTCGGTAGGTGCGTGGCTTGACTGCCAACCGATCGCCTGCCAGCTCCCAATGCTAACCAATGACGCACTCGGTCTTCACCCGAGCTTCTTTCGCAACTCCACAAACAGAGTTGGTGAAAATAGTTGCATGGGACGGTAGGTCTCCAGGCCCAGGAAAAACTGCAGTACTTCTTCATCGGTTAGCAATAAATTGTGTTTGATGATGAAGGCGCCGAAGATCCAGCGGGGATTCACCGCTCTGGCTCCCATGTTGGGCGAAAAGCGTTTGGCATAAACTTCAACCATCCGATCCCACGGCAGCAGAGCTCCTAACTGAATCCAGCGGTTATTCGGATCTAATTTGAGTTGGCAGAGGTTAGAAAAATCCTCAAATTGGGCTTGGTACTGAGAAGTATAATTTATTTTATGAAAAATATTTTGATAAAAAGATACTAAAACCTTACATGCCGTGTTTAAGTCACTAATGCAAAAGCGCGATGTTTATGGGTTTGTTGAATAGGTGAAAGGTAATCAAATTTTCGAATAGGGCGATTGTTGAGGTGACGTTCGATGGTTTTGATTTGTTGCTCGGACACATCCCGCAGATCCTTACCCTTTGGAAAGAACTGACGTATTACTCCAATTCTGTTCTCGACAGTGCCCTTATCCTGTGAGGTATACGGGCGGGTAAAGTGTACATCAACGTCTTATGTTCTGCCAATCGACCGGTGGTCGGCAAACCCTTTGTCAATATCGAGGGTCAGGGTTTTGATGAAGGCCTTTCACACCCGCTCCAGCATCTTCTCGATAGCGGCTTCGGTGCAATCGGCCTGCCAGCCTCCCATTTTATATATATAGTAATCCGTGCTTTTTTCCTGAAGCTCATGAAGGCTCGACAATATCTGCTCTCCTGTTCTTTTCCCTTATTTGTTGTATAACACTTTCAACCATCCACCCCTGAGGGTTAAATAAGCCCTCATGCCAAGTCAAATCCTTGTTCCAATAACCTTCACACTGTTCATATCCTTCTTTTGTAAAACCGTAGCTGATCTCAGAAATTAGGGGTTGTTTCCCATCAAATATATAATCTAACACCAAAGAACTGCTCTTCAATTTATCAGTCAGTTCAAAAGATCTCTGTACAATTTCGTTATCAAAGTTCTCCTTCCCATACTCAATAAACCCGCTACCCGATGCTCTGAAATCATTTTCCCTTACCAACCTCTTAATTGCAAAGGCTTTGTTGTCAATTACGATTACACGAATATCAAATTCATTATCCGGAATAAAGTCCTGGAAATAGACATATCCCTTCTCATTTCCAACAATCCGGTCGAAATCGGTGGTATAGCCAAATCGAACCATTCCTTTTAGAATATTTAAAAGACTCGATTTCCCCGCACGATATTTACGCCAGCGCTCTTTCAGATTCGATCGTGGCTCATACTGCTTAAAACCTTTCCCAAACGCTTTATTAATAAATTTTCTTGCCTCTTTCCTTCCGGAAACAAGTCGTACATGAGATGATCCAGAACCTGTTCTGAGTTTAAATACCTTAGGAAAAACTGCATTTTCAGCCCACTCGTATGCTTTTCCTTTTTCGTAAAAGATATAGGTAGGAACCACCGGAGCCCCGACCGACTTAAGCAGATACATTTGTCCCACTTTGTCATCAAAATGCCAACAAGTATGAAAGTCCGGAAAAACCACCATACCCGCCGATTCCAGAGAGTAGATGAGCTGTTTGGCAAAAAGTACGTCTCTGCAATTAGCATGATGAAAGTGCCACATAAGGGCATCACAATCAGAAAGTCGGGTTACAATATCAGATTCGTAGCAGTTTATAACCTTATAATCAATCCCCTGTTTTTGACAATAGCTGATCCAGCTGCTGCTGAACCCGCCTTTACTATGGTGTATAGCGATTTTCATGATTTTATACTGCCTCTGCGATTAAACAATTATATCTGCTCTTTATAAAGACTTTCTGTTTTATGACCGAATTGTGTTCCGGATGTTTCCCGAACCATCATATCCACCATCCAGTCCTGTTCATAGAAGTGCCCGGGGTGCCAGTTCATCTCTTCATCCCAATATCCGGTACAGGCATCCGTCATATCACAAAATCCATAGCTTATTTCTGAGATTACAAATTTGCCGTTATGAACCAGAAAATCGTAAGCCACTGCCTGCAGTTTCAGTTTTTTGGTCAGCTGTAAGGCTATTTCAATCACTTCATTGGGGAAGTGGTGTTTCTCGAACTCGGGGTAACCGCTGCCCGACGCCCGGAAGTCGTTCTCCCTGACCCGGCGCTTTACGGCAAACGCTTTGCCATCAACCACATTTACACGGATATCATGTTTGTTATCCGGAATAAAATCCTGAAAATATATATATCCTTTTTCATTACCGATTACACGTGAAAACTCTGTTGTATAGCCCAGCCTGATCACCCCTTTCAGCAGATGATTCCAGTTACTTTTTCCAACTTTGAACTTTCGCCATCTCTCTTTCAGGTTTGAACCGGCATTATACTGTGGGAAACCGGACCCGAAAGCCTTCCTAACCAGTTTTCTTGCAGCTTTACGATCGGGTACCAGCCTGACATGGTCTGAGCCCGATCCCCTGCGAAGCTTAAATACTTTGGGAAAGTTCGCTGAATTTATCCATTCCATTGCGGTTTTCCTGTCATAAAAAACATATGAAGGTACAAGCGGAGCATTAACAGCCTCCAGCAGGTATTTCTGACCCACTTTATCATCAAAATGCCAGCACGTTTGGAAATCGGGAAAAACCTTTTTCCCGGCCGTCTCTTGTGAATAGAGCAGCTGCTTGGCAAAAAGCACGTCCTTAGCGCTCCCTTGGTAAAAGTGCCACATGAGAGCATCACAGTCATTGAGCTGCTCCACAATATCGTAATCGTAGCAATTTACCAGCTTATAAGGAATTCCTTTAAGCTTGCAGTATTCGATCCAGCGCCAGCTGAATCCGTCTTCCCGGTGGTGTATAGCTATTTTCATATCTTGAGTGTTTTAATAAGCACATCCCGGTGTGCTTCACAGCGGGTGAGATTAAGCAACAGTCTCTTTTTCCGCCCGCTCAGCATAGAGGGAAGTAATTTACGGTTTCGAAGGGCGTGCAGTATTTGTGATGAGTGTGGTTCTATATAACTGCTGTACATCTTATTCATCCGGGCACAGTAGTCATCGAACGAATCTGCCAACAGTTCATCCTGTTGAATGGTTTTATTTAATTTTTCTATAGTTTCCTCAAATTCATTTCTTTCAGCAGCAGTCAGGCTTCTCAATCCGGCCTCCTCCGCATTTTGCACAAAAGGATGCAAATCAAAATCGATCCCACTCTTATTCACATTTAGCTCTGCAATCATGCCTGTGTGCCACGGAGTAGCAATGCCTGAAAAATGTGTTTCTGCGTCGAAAAGAAAGTTCCCCAGGCTGTAGAGTATGGGTGTATCGTTGTAAACATCGTACCCGCTGATGCAGTGTGTATGATGACCCACAACGGCATCCGCACCCGCATCAGCAAAAAAACGATAGGTCTCCTTCATCCGCGGGCTGGGCAGCTCGTAATGCTCGTGTCCGCCATGAACAATCACGATTACTCTATCAGATTCCTCTTTAGCCTTTCGGATGCTGTAGTAATTCTGAACGGGATCAAGCGGATGGCAGCCGGGAGTTGCGTTTTGAGTGGTACCGAACTCATTTTCGGCTATATTGATCACGGACAGACGAATTCCGCGGATTTCACGAATAAACGGTTTTTTGGCTTCCTCAAGTGAGCTTCCTGCACCAACTGTTTCAATACCGGCCTGTTTACATGCAACTATGGTACTGTGTAATCCTTCATCTTTATAATCCATTATATGATTATTGGCGAGAGTCACCAGATCAAATCCTGCATTTTTCAGCACCTCCACTGTTCCATCCGGGCTTTTAAGATTGGGTCCGGTTTTGGGTATCGGCTCGCCGTCGTCTATCGCGGGCGATTCCAGATTGGTAATGGAGATATCTGCACTCCTTATCAGGGGTAAAAAATTTCCAAACAGCTCTTCAGCATCGTTTATCTCTGCGAGTTCCTTCACCCTTCCGCCACCAAGGTGAGTATCTCCTGTTATGATAACTCGTATCTTTTCACTCATTCTTCTGTTTTTTTTACCCGTTAATAACGGTAACTGATCGGGAGCTTAAATTCAATGTTTTGAGGAGGTATTAATAAATTCTATAGGGATTGGGTATCTGGGATTAGATGAGGGAGATAGGTGTGGGACTGTGGATTTGTTAAATTGTCGAACAGTAGAATTGTAAAGAGTTTTGACTGACTTTTAACCCAAAAACCAGTACTGGTCCGGAATTTAATACCCGCCCTTGCCCGTTTTGCAATATGTAATTCTAGAGAGAACCGTGCATTTTGATTTTTCTTCAGTAACTCTGTGTATCGCACTTAAAGCCCTTAAAAAATTGCAACAACTCACTCGCCCGCGATAATCTCACACAGACGGTCTGATGTTACAAACTCCACATCTGGCCAGGTTTTTACAATTTTCTCCAGCAATTCACCGAACATCTTCAGGTTTCTGTCACTATTTTCCGGATTGATGTACCCGATGAAGTTGACCCTGTGGCTTTCAATGATCGCCGGTTTCCGCCACCTGAATGCGGTATTAATCTCTTTAAGACAGCTGCTTACCCAGTCTTTATCCGGGTTTTCCGAGGGTTCAAAACGGCAGTTCCGCACCGTATAGATCTGCCCCAGTTTATTTCTTTGTCCCGTATAGTGCCGGATGTTTGTGTTGCCACTTCCGTTTGCGCGGGGTGCGCGCTGAACAACACCACCCTGCAGTCCCTTCACTCCATTCCGGAACATCAACTGCTCTATCTCCGCGTTCCAGGTGTAATTGGGAGCGATCGCCGTGAGTGAGCGATAACCGAATGTTTCCTCAAACATCCGCAATCCATCTTCAATGGCATCAAAAGAGTAATCCCTATCGCTACTGTTGTCCCATTCCCAAGCAGCCATATAGCTTTTACTAATTTCCCTAGTTGTACCCAAACTAATTCCATAAACATGATGGTTAAACGCCCTAGATATAACTGATTTTTTTAAGGATAACCCCTTCAACCATCGGTTTACCTGAAGGTGTTCACGCCCGTGAAACTGAGGCCGGAATAGCCCGTTCTTCATCCCCTCTTTCCAGAGGCTGAAACTCTTTTTATGCCGGGGGTAGCGTTTCAGGGTTTCTGTAAACGGCTCATATATGTATCGGTGTTTACCCTCTTGTTCCATTTTCTCAAAATCGGGATTGGCCATTATTGTGTTGGCCGTAATAGCTGCGGGGCGCCCATTCGAATCCTGTACGGTTTTAAGGGTATTGAAAAGAGCTTCAAGGTCGGACTCCGAAGCTAACGCGTCGTTCCGGATGTAATGATCGTGCCGAAGATCCACCCCCCACTGCTTCATCTTTTTAAGAACATCCGGTGACGATTGCCGAATGGCTCCCCAGTCGTCTGATTCAATCACCACAATCCTTCGTCGGGTTCTCCAGCCGGGAATATTAATAAGATTTGTTCTGATCAACCTTTTCAGTTTTTGCATCGGTTAAGTCTTTTTATTTATGAAATAATCATTGGTGTCCGGTAAAACTAAATTGCCCTTATTAAGTTCTGAACGGAGTTTATGAGGTTCGATTTTTACCCCAAACCAAAATTGAATCACATTTGAGTTAGATGCAATAGATGAGTTGCTAAACCAAAGTAATCCTACTTTATCTTTTTTTGAGTTCTGTCCACATTTGTGTGTCTGAGGGAATTGTAGTCACCCACCGGTGGGTGACTACAAAAAAAGGTCTCCTTGTCCGATCTTTTGGGTTGATCTATAACCTAAAACATCAGCAAATATGATCCATATTTTAACTAAATTTGCACAATGCCCCGATTGCAATACAGGAGAGATCAACTGTGACTATCAAATAATCGGTTGAGAACCCCAAAGAGATATAATTAATTAAAATTCATGAGGCTCCTTTATTCACGTATCCGATTGGGGTTAATCAACCTGAGCCAGATACCCATTTGCAAGAGAAATTTATAAACAGTGATCAAAAACTGAATAGAAGCAATAAGAAGTCTTTTATGAAACTTTACCTTCATATTCATCGCCTCCGCAACCTGTATTAGTCCCCCTTTAATAGTACTCAAAATGATGCGCGGTGTCGAGTGACCATATCTTCTCTTTATATTCAGCAGGCCCCATGCAGCAAATCGCCTCTGTTTAGAAAAAATGTTTCCAATAGATCTGCGGGCAGGGTGTTTTACGACAACAGATTTTGAGTATTCGAGAATGTAGCCTTTATTTACTGCACGCCTGGTAAATTCCCAGTCTCCACCCGATTTCATTGTTCCGTCAAAACCACCTAAACGCTCATATACTGTTTTTTTTATAAATAAGTTGGCAGTTACGGAATTTCCTTCGGGAACAGTCTCTTGCTGTTGAAATGCAGTATGTTTTTCAAAGATGTAGGCAATTTGACTGCCATCCTCCTCTCTGTACAGATTAATTTTTCCTCCAATCAAATCGCAGTCATTTTCAGTAAAAATGTTTGCTGCATTTTTTAACCAGCCCGGCTCCGGTAAACAGTCAGAATCTGTAAAAGCAAGTATTTTACCCCTGGCCATCTCAGCACCAAAATTTCTGGCCATATATGATCCCGCTACTGGCTCATGTAGAACCTTCGCAAGATCAGGTATACTGTAACCTGAAGGAATTTCTGCAGCTTTAGCGTTATTTACAACAAGAACTTCGAATCGGTCTCTGGCAAAAGTCTGCAGTTCCAGTGCTTCGATACAATTTAAAAGGCGCTCCCAGTCGTTATATGTGGGAATAATGACCGAAAAAACTTTGTCACTCATGCTGATTAAATTAGAATATTTATTTGCAGGTCTGGAAATGAACTACCTCGTGGCAGAGCCCACGAGGTAGTTCATTCATCTAAATTATTCTACACCTTTTCTTTGAGAGAAATCAAGATATTTAATTCATCGATAGTAACTTTGAGCGTTTGACCGGATCGACGCTGACTAGTCAAAGTCATACATTCAATCACTCAACGGTCTGCGTTAACCTTTTACAATATCATTCTCATGACGTCATTCAATGAAATATTATCCCCTGCTGTAAAAAATGCCACAACCGGATTCCCTATAATGGAGGTTGCGCTCATTGAGTAGAGTCCGATCCTGATGGCAACTACAATATAAAGTAACAGAGCAGGTACAGCTACCCATATAAACCTTTTCATCATTAAATCCCTTGGACGACTGTGAATATAGAGTATGATCAGAGCCAGTGAAAAGAGATTCGCCACCGCTATAAAACGACCGCCCGAAGGGATGGTACTCAATATATTTGCAACGCTGTACAACACAAGCGTAAACGAGTAAAGATTGAGCCAATAGCGGTTTTCCCTGAAAAAACCCCGCCCTTTCAAAAACAAAACAACTAAAAAGCCCATCACTGACCAGCTCAAAACTTTTGTATAATAGTTTGCATACCATACGGTATCAGTATCCCCTCTCCTGTACTCCTCAACATAAGTTTCTCCCCTGTAACCAGCCGTATGCTCCTGCAGTGAGAGCGGTGCATACGCTTCAACAAAATCATTGAAAGCCCTAAGGTCGATCTCTGCAATAAAAAAGGTGGAGATGAAGAGCCCGAAATAGACCGCCAGCCAGTTTCCTACAACCATATATACGCCAAGGACAAGAACCGGTACAATGAATGAGAAATGTACCAGTATGGAGAGAGCCGCTATGATCACCCCATTTCGTTTTCCTTCACACAAATAGGGAAGGGCTCCGTAGAGAAAGATATGGGCCGCTGTCCACATCCGGAAACCGTTCATGTCCCAGATTGGAATGACTAAAAAGAAGCATCCAATCAACAACATTGTAACAGGCTTGATCTTGTCTTCCAGCCTCTCCAGCACATACCACATGTTCCTTGAGAAAAAGAAGCCAAAAACTATGCCATAGGTCAATGTGAGCGCTGCCGGGTGATCGGTAATCCGGGACAGGACAAGTGATATGAAGGGTCTAACTATATCTTTATTCTCTTCAAAACTGAGGTACTCCGCAGCGGAGGCAAAGGTCATTTGAACGTTATGCAACGACTGGTAACCCGCGATATATCGTACAATATCCGCACTTTGGTTTTCAGTACCAATGGCAAATGTAAATCCAAAAAAAGCGACAAATGCCCAACAAATGTTTTTTGCCCACGATTTTTTCCGGTTTAGCAATGCGGTATAAAACGCAAGAAAAGGCCAGACCAGGAACAATCCTGCCGCATAAAATGCCTCTTTATTATTGCGTCCAATATTCATCCTTATCTTTTATCGCAAAGTTGTAAAAATTTTCCGCACACTTTTTCAATTCGATAACGATCAATATTTTTATAGTTGTATCCGCCAGAATAGTCTCCCGTCAGGAAATGACCCAAAACCACCGTATCCACCTCGTTTCCGTTCACCGAAAGTACCGGGCGGCCTGTGAGATAGTAGTCGATCAGTTTACTCGGCATCATCTTTGGAGAACTGTTTTCAAAATTGACCAGGAAATCCATCCCAGCCAGCTTCTGCAGAAGCTCCTTTCGCGGTATATAGTCGCGGACTTCCACTTTACCCCCTGTCTTTTTAACATAGGGATCCAGAAGGGCCCGGTCTTGCGAATAGAGTATAAACTTCCAATCCTTATCAAGATCAGCCAAATAGTCAAGAAATTTCCGGGGATCGCGTAATCCCGGGATAAAACCGCCCGCATAGGCAAAGGTTGGCACCGCATTCGGGCTGTAAGCCTCCTTATCAATCTTAACCTCCTCAAAGTTGAAACCTTGTGGAATCACCTCAATTTTATCATGAAATTCCGGGTAGTAGGCTTCAACGGCCCCCTCAATCGGTACGGAGATTGCGCCTGCTTCTCTGCAGAAAGCCTTTTCAAAAAATTTGAAATAGAACAATTTTTTAAAGGAGTCCATGTCGGACCCCATAAAAGGATCACCGCAGTCGGCCACCCAGGTATCGGCTATCCTATGCTGATTATTCCGTGCCCACGCCACACCCCAGTGAATCGGGTGGGGTACCGCGATCGATATCATCAGGTCGTAGCCCGACTCCTCCCTCAACTTCTTTTTCACCCTCCACATCAGCTCAATATTCGGGTACTCAAAAAACTGATAGAGCCCTCTTCGAACCGCCCGCTTCAGTAAGTTTAAAGCTTTCACAGAGGAGGAGGTATCAATATCAGAAAAAGAAAGAGGACCAAGATCTTTGATGGTGACGCCATGTTCACGTTCAAACGCCGGGTGCTCTTTTTCGTTTCTGACTGTAAGAAGCGTAACGTCATGGCCCTGACGTGTAAACTCCTTTACAAGCTCCGTTGTACGGAATGCCCTGGGCGTATTCACAGGATAGAATGAACGGCTTACGATTAATATTTTCATCAAACTATCTCTTATTGTTCCAATTAATTATTCTGGTGATCTTGCAAACGTTTGCTTATAATTCCGGTACTCTTCTCGGTGCATCAGCTCATCCCACCATTCCCGTATATTTATCCTGTTCAGGTGTTCCACCAATGATTTCATATCGGTATGCAACACGCCTTCTTTTTGGAAAAATTCGTAGTAGGGTTTCACTATATCGGTGGGCTGATCATTCCGAAGAATCCCAACCGTTGGGTGATCCACAAATAAACACTCCAGAAAATTGGTGCAGGGTACATTCACCTGAAGTACCAGTTCACACTCCGACATCTCCTTCATCATCGGCCTCAAACCGGAGCTCACCTCCACTCTCTCATCTCGGATAAAACTTAGCTCTGATGCGTGACTGTGCAGTTTGTTTGAACGCCTTGGCCTCGATAATATTTTAGGGTATTTTTCGTCGTCCAGTTCAGAAAAAAGTTGATGAGACAACAGCTTATGCTCCTCTCTACGTTTATTATTAAGGTCCGGATAGCAGATCAAAACCTTGTAGGCAGCCTCTTTGTTGTACCCGGTATACTCTTCCCTGAAGGCTTCAAGCCGGTAGGCTGTCCACGGCTCGTCATATTCACGAATCTTCCACCCCCAGGTTCTGAAGCGATCTGACAATTTGTGTTCAAAATAATGTGCGTAATCATTAGTAAATTCCCCGTACTCTGATCCGTGTTGATACCATATCAGTTTTGCACCTTTCTCCAAGTATTTAGCCACCAGGTACTCTGTTAAAACAGTTCCCGGTAAGTGAATATGAAACGTCTTCTTTTTCGGTTCGGAAACCGGAATCCGGTTGTACAAATTGCGAAAGTGTTCCACCAGGATTTTCGGCAGCTCTTTAATTACATTTTTCAAAAAAATGTCTTCTGTATCACCGGCCAAATCGTTCACTTTCTGTCGTTTGCTTTTATTACCCGGGGTGCAAAAAAATGGCTGGAAATAAGGCAGAGCAACTCCCAGCTCCTCTCGGTTCAGTGCTTCACTTGTCGGAAACCCCAGCAACAGGCTTTCATTATTTTTGACGGTTTGAAAAAGAGTTCTCTCATTTAATATGGAAAGAGCCCACTTTGCAGTTCGTATCACCGTTTGCTTTATTTTTTGTTTTCTACCGGGAAATGAATAACCATTTACCGGATAGAGATCCGGCTTTCTGTTATGTTCCTTCTGTTCCAGCAGGGGTTTTCGGCTGATCACGGCGTTCACATGGCTCCTCAGCAACAGAGTCCAAAAACGTTCCGAAAAGGTTGTGTCATGAATATCATTCATCACTTCAGAAAGATATGAAAACAGTTTCTCACTTAGTTCAATCCTTAGTGGTGACTTTGAACTTGTTATATCGCTCAGGGTATCTTTTTGAAAAATTATTTTCTCCATATTACCGGTTTTTGTTCTTTTTCAATACTAACGCCAGGGTATGCATGCGCACCAGCAGCTCATGATTGACCTGGTAAGGAAGCCGGTTTCGTTCCTCTCCAAAATAATTTACTGCCCGTTTGGGCCATCTTTTTTTATCTCCTGCAATCTCTGCAACTCTGTCTATTTTTTTTGCATAGATCAAATTCATACCCTCGTCGAGCGACAGTTTCTTTTTCATAATCCTCAGCAGGGCTACCGTTACCTGGGACGGAATCATTTTCTTTAACTTCTGGTGGACAGAGTTTTTTTTCTTTTCATCCCGGTTTACCACACGTTCATCACAGAAAGGAATAGCCTGAATCTTTTCATGCAGGAGGGATATTCTCTCCATTTCACGCAACAAATCTCTGTTAAATTTACTCTCCATTGCTATGGAGTACCAAAAATCGGTAATACGCCTGTCCCAATAGGCTACGCACCAGTTCAGACCGAAATATTCATATACACGAACGCTGTTCACGAGGTATTTCACCTGGTTTTCCTGCCAGAACATAAAATCAATAAAATATTTATCGCTATAAGGAAACGAATCCTTGTGTTCCCGGTATCTTTGAAAAAGTGCGGTCCCGTATTTTCTTTTAAAATTTTTCCGCTGTTCAAATCTCTGTACAGTTCCTTCAATAAGGTTTTCTTTGTAGCTCTTTACATCTATTACCTGGCACAAAATATCGAGGCCATGGCCCGGCATAACCACGTCATCATCCCATAAAATTCCCTTTTCCCGGAGTTCATAAACTGCCAGGAAATCCTGAAGGTGAGGGGTTGATACACCTCTGGATGCGAAGTCGATGAAACTCTCTATCTCTCCATCATCATGTAGTTTCTTCCACTTCTCTTCGGTGTATTCCACAAAATGCCAATCGAAGCCTAGTTCTTCTGCTACCTTACGACTGGCTCGCGATTGTTTGTTTCCCTGCAAGCCGTAGGTGTAGCACAGAACGTTCCTGAAGCCAACCTTATAGAGATAGTTTACTATTAGTCTTGAATCGTGCCCACCGCTTAGCGGAACTACAATTCTTCGTCCTTCCGGCAGTGCATCTGTAATTTCAGAGATTACCTCTAAAAGTATTGAATCCAGCCGGGAAGCAAGCCTGTCTAGATCTTTGGATTCTGCCTTTTTTGCATTCTCAAGTGTCTTGTTATAAAAATAGCGATGCTGCTTCACGCTGCCGTTAATCGTCACAATCTCACCGGGCTGCATGCCGCTGTATTCTTTGAAAAT
>LKNA01000071.1 GCA_001564065.1 Chitinophagaceae bacterium T5-Br10_B2g13 | reverse complement strand
TCGGTATGGTTGTCTCTCGTTAGAAAGACTTCCGAGATATCTGTCTTCTGTTCCAGAATTTCTCTCAGGTGAAGGGAGATTTCCAGCACCTTCTCTGCCTCGGAGTATCCGAATATGCCCATGTTTTCTGTCTGGCTGTGTCCGGGGTCAATAACAACCGACCAGCCGTCGAATCCGGTAATTTCGGCATCTTGTGCCTGTGCCAGAACTGGCAGTGAAAGCAACAGAGCCGCAACTGTTATCGCTGTCTGCTTCAATGTATTTGAGAGTTTAAACATCATAAGGTCCACCTGCAGCTTAATTGGTTTCCAATTCCAGCACAAAGATGCCGTTCTCATTTTCAGCATGAAATGCAATCTTCGAACCATCCGGTGACCATGAGGGGCTCATCGCAATCAGTCCCGACGAAGTGGTGAAATAGAGGCATTCAGAACCATCTGTTGTGAAAGCTACAATGTCCGATTTTGTCATCTGGTGGCCATCATCTTCAGCGAGCATGGCGGCTATATGCCGTCCGTCGGGTGACCATTCCGGACGGTTTGCACGGCCAAGATCTACAATATTCGATCCGTCAATGTTCATGACGTAGAGATTGCCCCCCATCACTTCAAATGCAATTCGTTCTCCATCCGGTGATGGCGTTGTATTCAGAAACGTGCGTCCTTCAAATGGGATGAGGGTTTCATAGCTGTTTTCTGTTCCGCTTGCCACCTGGATGGACGAGCGATTGTTGAGCACAACAGGTTTTGGCAGCTCCTGACCACCTACAGACTTAAATCTCTCCGGCTGCAGGCCGCTCTCCAGGGTTTCAATGCGGTCTCTGTGGGGAATCACTACCCTCTCCTGGTTTTCCGAAAAGGAGGGAACCACCGACATTTGATTGCGGTACTCCGTTAGCTGCCTGTGATCATCGGAATGAACCGAATAGAGCTTTACGGCATGGGTTCTCCTCGGTCCGGCCTGGATGGAGTGCCTGGCAAGAAGATGAGATGAGTCGTGCGACCAGGAGTATCCGTGGCCCACACTTTCATCATCGGTAATCTGCCTGATGTTTCCGCCGTCAGCATCAGCCACCCAAAGGCCAACCTGGCGTGTAGATGTAAAGGCAATTTTTGTGCCATCAGGAGACCATTTTGGATTCATCACCTCCCTGTCAGGCAGTTCGATTATTTTCGTGATTTCACCAGCAACGGGTTTCTGGGCAACCAGCTCAAGAGAAGCAAAGCTGGTAATCAATACAGAAAGAATGAATATGTAGAACTGTTTCATATGATGGAATTTTATAGGTTAACTAACTGAACTCAGAGTAAACTCTTTGTTCAGGTAATTTAAAGACACTGAGGCTTAAAAATTTTAATACGCCATCAATTTAGTCAAATTGATCTCCCTTTAAACTACTTTAGATTTTTGTTATTGCAACATCAATTTAGGTATGGAACCGGTTCCAAACTTACTTATTCTAAGTCTGGTTTATGATTATCCTTTGATTAAAATCTTCAATCTTATATAATGAAGATGTATTAAGCGTATTTAGTTTTTATAGAGACTGCAAACAGGATCACAACGTCAAACAGACTTAAGGGTATTGAGTATGGGTCAAAAATCGCTACTGTTAACAATTCTTTTCTTTTTTACTTTATGCTCCGTTACTCTCGCCCAAACCGGCCGTATTGATGGCGTAGTTACAGAGGCCGGTACAGAAGATCCAATGCCCGGAGTAAACGTGATTATTGAAGGCACGTCACAGGGCGCCCAGACGAATCTTGATGGATATTACAGCATCGGGAATGTAAGTCCCGGCACGTACACATTGAGGGCCACTATGATTGGGTTTGCACCGGTGGTGGTACAGAACGTTGTGGTAAATATTGATGAGGTAACCCGGATTGATATTGAGATCCAGGAACAGGTAATTGAAGGGGAAGAAGTTGTGGTGCAGGCTATTCGCCCGGTGGTTCAAAGAGATGTCTCCTCAAGCCGGGCAAATATCAGCCGTCAGGACATAGAAAATCTGCCCATTTCAACGATTAATGAAGCGATTGGTCTTCAGGCAGGGGTTCAGGGCCTCACGGTCAGGGGAGGTGGTTCCGATCAGCTCGGTTTTACGCTCGATGGACTATCGATTCGTGATGAACGCGATAATACACCTTTTACCGGAATCAGCCTTTCATCTGTGGAAAACATCCAGGTGCAGACCGGCGGATTTAATGCAGAGTATGGAAATATCCGTTCCGGATTGATCCAGGTAACCACAAAAGAGGGGCAGCGAGATCGGTATACCGTAGATGCAATTGCCCGAATCAGACCGCCACAAGCGAAACATTTTGGCCCCGATATTAACAGCAGAGACTCCTACTGGATCAGGCCGTTTGTTGATGATGACGTAGCCTGGACGGGTACATCAAGCGGAGCATGGGATCAGTACGAAAGAAGAAACCACGCCTCATTTGACGGCTGGAACTCAATTGCCGATCGCCTGGCAGCCGATGGCGACCCCTCTACAGATATGACTCCGGAAGCTCTTCAGCAGGCTTTTTTATGGCAGCATCGAAAAGAGATTGGAATTGACAGTCCGGATTATGAAGTCGATATAAATGTAGGCGGCCTGGTTCCGGGTATCAGTGACATGTTGGGTGACCTCCGTTTTAGCGCTTCGGTCAGGGAATCTAAATCTATGTATGTAATACCGCTCTCAAGCGACAGCTATGATGAGAGAACCTACCAGTTGAAGCTTACATCCAACATTCGCTCAGGGATGAAGCTTTCAGTTGACGGCCTTTTCGGGATGCAGCGCGGAACCAACAACAATAATGTCGGGCAGCCCGGTATGTTTACTTCCTTTGCAAGCCAGACAACACAGATGGAACGCGTAAGCTTTATACGATCACGCATCTATTCGAGCGACTACTGGGCACCATCCGAACGGACCCTGAACAATGTTGGTGCTCAGTTTACCCACATGCTCTCCGAAAATACATTTTATGAAGTAACCGTCAACCGCGTTGAGAGCAGATACAGCACCAATCCGGGCAGGACAAGGAATAACGAACCTGTTATCTTTTTCGGGGGCGTTGGATTTGATGAGGCACCCTTCGGTTTTTCATCAGAACCTGCCGACGGCATCGGTTCCGGTATGCGAATGGGAGTGGGAATGAGCACCTCGCGCGACAGCAGCAGCGTTGCAACCTACTCTGCCCGGGTAGATTTTACCAGCCAGGTGAATCGCTATAATCAAATTAAAAGCGGTATTGAGCTTGTTAATACAACACACAACGTGAACTACGCAAGAATTGATGAAGGGCTTCAGACCGGTAATACAATCTCACGTTGGACGAACTCTCCCCTGAGAGGTGCTGCTTATCTCCAGAACCGGATTGAGTTTCGGGGAATGATCGCCAATCTTGGATTGAGGCTCGACTATTCAAACCCGCGTGGAGAATGGTTTACATTTGATGAGTTTGCAGATGCGTTTGTGAATGCTGATCAGCTTGAGGATCTGCTTGAAGAGTCATCGCCGGATGTACAGCTAACCCTCAGCCCCAGGATGGGAGTCTCTTTCCCCATTGCGGAGGAGAGTAAGCTCTTCTTTAACTACGGCCATTTCTACTCCATGCCGCAGCCTGAAAATCTCTACATGATACGCCGCGCTCCGTTTTCAAATGAAGTGACACGGCTGGCTAATCCAAACAATCCGCTGCCAAAAACCGTGGCCTATGAGCTCGGATACGAACAGGGGCTGTTTGATAAATACCTGATACGTGTTTCAGGCTATTACCGGGATGTTTCACAGCAGCCGGCACAGGTACGGTTTACCGGGCGAAACAATCAGCCAAACTACACCATTAGTCAGCCGGTATCCTACCAGGATGTTCGCGGCGCAGAGTTCACCCTCAGAAAGCGAGTAGGCAGTTATGTACGGGGTGAGATAAACTACACGTACAGCATCACGTCAGGCGGACTTTTTGGAACACTGCAAAACTTTGAAAACCCAGCCCGGCAGCGCGAGTACGATCTGAGTAACACGGATAATGATCAGTTCAGGCCGGTGCCCACACCGTTTGCAAGGCTCTATCTCGATTTTATAGTGCCGCGTGATTTTGGACCGGATATCAACGGTTTTAACCCTTTTGGTAACTGGATCGTAAGCACAATTGGACGCTGGCAAAATGGTACCTACTTAACCTGGACCGGCGGGGGAGGGTCTATCCCCGGTGTGGCCAACAATGTGCAGTGGAGCGACTTCTGGATGCTTGATATGCGCCTGAGCAGGACATTTGACCTGGGTACGAACCGGTCGTTGAACTTCTTTGTAGACGCTTCCAACGTTCTGAATCTTCGCCGTATGAATTTCTTCAGCAATGCAGGATTTGTTGACGGCGAGGATTTCCTGAACTATATGCGTTCACTGCATTTGCCGTTTGACGTGGTAGATGAATATTCAAATGCTGAAAACCAGCTCACAGGAAACGACAGGCCGGGCGACTACAGAAAGCCCGGGGTGAGCTTTGTGCCTATTGAGACCACCAATAACCTGGCAAATGTATCCAACCCAAGCGGAAGAGCTCTTTACTGGGTTCCCGGGGAAGATCAGTTCTACCAGTTTGTTGACGGTCAGTTTGTGCAGGCTGAAGACAGTTTTGTGAGCCAGGTTCTGAGCGATAAGGCCTATATTGATATGCCGGGGCAGACCTCGTTCACGTTTTTCAATCCGCGGGCGTTTCAGTTTGGTTTCCGAATCTCTTTTTAGACAGCGTTTTTAAATGATTATCGGTATTTAATAATATGATCAAAGATTCTATGAAAGTAAGGCTACAAATTTTACGATCATGTATACTTCTCGCAGCGATGTTTGCGGGGTATTCTATGCATACAGCTACTGCACAGGTGTCATATCAGTGGATGGATGTAGGCTCACTGCACAATTTCTACTCCAATATTGGTACAGAAATTGAACAGGGATTCATCAGCGAACAGCAGTCAGGACTTCGCTGGCCCGCAATTTATCGCAGCCAGGACGCCCAGGCGGCTAAAGGACTCTGGATTGGAGCCAGGAAGGTAAGGGATGACAGCGGAAATACATTTCCTTTCAGAGTTGCTCACCTCGGTCCGCGCGTTACCGGCGGCGGTGTCTATTTCCCGATTGAGTTCCGGTCATTCTCTAAATTTGATGATCCGGAAGTGTTCGTTGACAATATTCCATCATTTCAAAACATCGTTGATATTGATGAAGTAGACCCAACACTACCTGCTGACCGCATGTTCTACAGCAAGTCTAATACCATTTTAGGACTCACAGTGGAGCGTACTATCATGCAGTTTAGTAATGAATTTCATGACAACTATCACATTAAAGAGTATGTATTTACCAACACCGGAAATGTGAATGATGATGACAATATTGAGCTGCCCGACCAGACGCTCGAAGATGTGGTGATCTACTTCCAAAACCGCTGGGCTCCTGTAAGGGCTACAAGATTTGTGATGGGGAACGGCACCGGATGGGGAATGAACACGATGGTTGACCGGCGCGGAGATGGCCGTCAATCAGGCGAGTCGGAAGATATCAGAGCTCATTTTGCATGGCATGGCCTGTTTGCCGGAGGTGAAGTAGACTACGATAATATTGGTGGGCCAATCTGGGAGCCTAACACCTCCAGAAATTATATTTCAGCAACGGATACAACCGGCCGTCTTGGAGCCTACCATTTTGTGGGGAGGGTTACGCTGCACGCAGACACGTCACCTGCAGACCAATCTGATGATCCAAACCAGCCGTTTACAATGGATGAAATTCATTCTGATGACGACCTTTTGTTCAGAAATGATGTATTCAATCAAACCCGAATGGAAGACGAATACAATCGCATGACTATTGGCAGAACCAATCGCCATGCATACAGGGTTGAGCCGGATGGAATGGAAGGATTTCTGGAGCCAAGCAATGATCCGTGGCTGGGTACTTCAGGTGGATTTTCTGCGGCATCCGGTTACGGGCCCTACACTATTGAGCCGGGTGAATCAGTACGAATTGTAGTTGCTGAGGCGGTATCAGGAATCAGCCGTGAGCTTGCAAATGAGACGGGTGTACTGTTCAAAGCTGGTGAAATATCCGCCCGAGAAAAAAATGAAATTGTATTCCAGGGAAGAGATTCACTCTTTCAGACGTTTGAAAGAGCCATTGAAAATTTTAGAAGCGGATACAGTGCACCTGAAGCACCAAGGCCCCCAACCTCACTATCCATCAATTCGGGTGGTGACGGTATCTTTTTGGACTGGGATTACGATGCTGGTGAGGAAACGCGAATTAGCGGATTTGAGGTCTACAGGGCTACAGCTGAACTGGACAGTACATACTACCTGATCCATGAGGCGGGTCCGTCGGAGCGTTCTTTTGTTGATGATGACGATACTCCTCAGCCTGCAGGCCCACCCATTCGTGGCCGCGATTACTACTACTACGTGGTTGCGGTTGGTAATGCAAACGATAATGACGGAAGTGCATTAACCCCACAAGTGCCCCTTCGAAGCAACAGGTACTATGCGCAGAGCTACGACCCAGCCAGGCTGCAGCGGCAGGCCGGTGAGTCAATGTCCGAGATCAGGATAGTTCCAAATCCATATGTTGCATCCAATACGGGAGGATTCACATTTGACGCCGCCCGGGACCGTGTGGCATTCTTCGAAATTCCGGGCCAGGCAAGAATCCGCGTATACACAGAGCTGGGTGAACTGGTGAGGACGATCGAACATACAGACGGCAGCGGTGATGCATTTTGGGATTTAAGAACTGAATCTCGTCAGAGAGTCGTCAGCGGCGTCTACATTGTGGTTTTTGATAACCTTGAAACCGGTGAACGGGCAACCCGGAAAATGGCCATAATACTTTAATCTATAGATCCGATAACGTGAAAAAAAAGATACTACTATTTACGTTCACACTGCTTTTCATTGGATTCAGCTTTGCGGACTCCTCAGCACAGGAGAAACGCGCACAAACAACCATGAAATTTTTGAGCACCTCGCTTGATGCAAGGGCTGCCGGTATGGGCGATTCACACACAGCAATACAGACCGGAGCCACAGCTATGTTTTATAACCCTGCATCTATGGCGCAGATGCCACACAAACTAAGCATCACCGGCGGACATCTTGAGTGGATTGCTGATATCACCTATAATTCTGCCGGCGTAGCATATAAGCCCTCCGATGGACGATATGGAGTGGTAGGGATGCATATTGCTTCTGTTGATTATGGTCAGTTCCAGGAGACTGTGCTTGCGGATAATGAGCGCGGTTACCTGGATCTTGGAACATTCTCTCCAACGTCCATTTCGGTAGGCCTCTCTTACGCAATAGCTCTCTCAAGCGAATTTATGATCGGCACCAATCTTAAATACGTATCTCTTGATCTTGCAAATGCTGTAACCGGGTTTGACAATGGTAACGGCAATGGAAACGGCGACAATAACAATTTCAGCAGAACTGAATTCAGGGCAAATACAATGGCGGTTGATTTCGGCCTGCTCTACAGGGTCGGTTTCGAGAGTCTGAAGTTTGCCATGTCAGTGAGAAACTTCTCCCCGGAAGTCACCTTTGATGATGAGGCGACAGAGCTGTCGCTGACTTTTCGAATAGGTTTGAGTATGGATCTGTTCGATCTTACCGACCTGAATCCCGATATGCACAGCCTACTCTTTTCTGTGGACGCCAACCGTCCAAGAGATTTTTACGAGCAAATTATGGTTGGAGCCGAATACTCATTTATGAATAGGTTTGCAGTTCGGGGTGGATATGTATTTCCCACGGACGAGTCGAACCTTTCCGCTGGTGTAGGCTTTCGTCAGCCCATAGGAAACAGCGCGCTGAATGTGGACTACTCCTATACCACATTCGGAATTTTCGAAAATGTGCAGCGCATTAGCGTACAGTTCTCATTTTAAGATTGATGATGGTAATGAATATGATACTAAAGATAACTTATATGAAGAGCCTGAGACCTGCCGGTTTTCTTATTTTGCTTGGTGCACTGTTCATTCAGGGCTGCACCAGTGATAGCAGCAGCCTGTTTGACCCCGATTACACTCCTGAACGGCCCGATCCTTCCATAAGCGTTATTGAACCCCAAGACGGGTGGCTTGCCGGCGTGGATGAGATTACCATACGGGGTGAAAACTTCTCGGAAGTGGCTGACGAAAACAGGGTCTATTTTGGTGGTATTCCCGGTATTGTGCATAGCTCTAGTTCATCTGAAATGGTTGTGCGTCCGGCCCGAGTGGTTGGTGAAAATGTGGATGTGAAGTTGACAGTTCGCAGAGCTATTAATTTTTCAAACCAATTGGAATACAGACTGGATCAGGCGGTTTTCCAGGCTCCTGGCTCTATTCCGAATGATAATGTGACCGGGATAGCTACAGATGCAGATGGTAATGTTATATTTGGTTACCAGGAGGGGGGGGCTCCAAGAGGCATTCGGAAGTGGAATATTGATGACGGGACGGTCGAAAGAGTTCTGCCATCGACCTTTAACTGGTCCTCAGTTAAAGTGGGACCCGATGGATTAATCTACGGTGCCCGAAATATCTTCGGAATTTACCGCGAAACAGCGAATGGCCAGATCGATACTAATCCTTTTGCTATAGGTATCAGTGGTGAAAACTATATTGATATGGATTTTGACCAGGATGGCAATCTTTGGACAGTTGGAAATAATCAAAATATTTTCCGTATTGATATAAATGATGGTTCAGTTACCCGTTTTCCATTTGAGGCAAACCTCAGGGCAGTCAGATACTATAATGGTAAACTATACATGGGAGGACGCATTCCCGACGGAAGTGAAACTGGTTCTCTCGAGGTCTGGACAATGGATATTAATGACGGTCAGGCATCAAACCCCCAGCGCTATCTGAATATTTCCGATGTTTCTGATGTAGATTTTAACATGCTTGCAATTACTTTCGATGTAAACGGGCGGATTTATATGGGAGCAAATAACGGAACAGGGATATATACCTGGAGTGAATCAGAAGGGTTTAGAGAGTTCTACATCGGACTTATTGAACCAAGTGGGTATTCTTTCGCCTGGGACGGCGAGTTTCTCATTGCAAGTGCAACAAACCGTGGTGAGGATACACGGTTTGCGTTGCGAATCGATACAAGAATCCAGGGTGCCCCATATTTTGGCGTGGAGTAAAAAATTTAAGCATACAATGGTTTTGCAAAACTGCAACCCATCACAACAAACAATAAAAAACAAATACAAGGAGTACTCTTATGAAGAAAACACTACTATTTCTTACGATGATGGCACTGTTGCCATTATTAGTAAACGCACAGTGGACAGCTCAGGGAAACTTCCCTGCGGGGGACACCACTGGAAGTAACCACGGTATTGCCGTAGATGGAGAAGGGAAAATCTGGATTCATGATTTTTATGGAACCGGAGCTTTCAGAGAAGACTCATCTATAGCTGTTGTTGACGTAAGAATCTTCAACCCTGATGGAACAGAGGTAGATTTTTCGCCTATTCAGCAAATTGTTGCCGGACAAGATACAATGCGTTTTGCAGGAAGCAATGGCCGCGGAATGAGAGCAGCTGCTAACGGTGATATACTCTATGCACATGGCTCTGTACTTGGGTTGATTGACCATCAGACCGGTGAAGGTATTGCTATTGTATCTCCTGAAACGGGAAGTTCTCTAACAGCTCCTGCTGTTGATGCCGCTGGAAATGTATACATTACTGGTGTTGTTGGTGGTGACGTTGTAAGATATGATTCCAATCTGGAAAACAGAGAAGTTATTGTTGAAGGTGTACCTGCAATCGGCCGTACCATGGAAGTTTCAGATGATGGAAACACACTGTATATCCCACGTTTTACAGCAAACACAATGTATATCTGGGAACGTGCAAATGAACTTTCACCATGGCCAACGGAGCCCGATTCAGTTCTGCAGGGAAGCGATATCGAAGCAATAGTTAAGCATCCAAGCAACGGTCAGTTGTGGTTAAGTGCTGCTAACTACCTTCGTCCAGATGAAGAAGTATTTGCAAATTACACTCCAAATGTATGGTATGGCTACAATCCTGAAACATGGGCGCGAGAGGATAGCGTAGTTTGGGAATTTCATGGAGAAGATCCATTTGGTCCCGACCCTGAATTCCTACCTGGTGATCAGGTGCCAAGAGCCGTAGAGTTTAGTCTTGATGGAACAGCAATTTATATTGGTTCTTTCAGAAACTCCGGCGCAGCATTTCCTGCTGTCCAATATTTCACGGGAACGGCAACAAGCATAGTTGATGCTCCATACGACCGGCCCGAAGGTTACTCGCTGGATCAAAACTACCCGAACCCGTTTAACCCCACAACAAACATTGAGTTTACGCTGGGACAGGGCGGTGAAACCACGCTGAAGGTGTACGACATCTCAGGCCGTGAAGTAGCGAGCATCCTGAGCGGTCAGCAGCTCAATGCCGGCTCACACACCTACACGTTCAATGCAAGCAGCCTGTCATCCGGAATTTATTTCTACCGGCTCAACAGCAACGGCGTACAGATTACCCGCAAGATGACTCTTGTGAAATAAGACACTTCTATATGTTCTAATTTGGTTGGGGCTGCCACTGCCGGCAGCCCTCAACCTTTATTTTTACCCTATCTTTAAAAAAATTATGCATCTATTTTCAAAAAAAATTGCTCTGTCACTTCTTCTGATCATCAGTGTTTTTAGCCTCGATGTTCTGAACGCCCAAAATGCAGATGAAGAGGAGAATAACAGAAACCAGGAGTTCAGAGCTGCATGGGTGGCTTCTGTTATTAACCTGGACTGGCCTATCAATCGAAACGCAACATCTGAGAACCAACAGCTTCAGATGCTGAGTATTTTTGATTCCCTTGTTGAATCAGGTTTCAACGCAGTTATATTACAAGTAACGACCGAGGCAGATGCGCTTTACGACTCAGAGCACGCACCGTGGTCGTACTATCTGACCGGGGAAGAGGGAACTCCCCCTGATCCTTACTATGATCCGCTTGAATTTGCCGTGAAGGAAGCTCACAAGAGGGGCCTGGAGCTGCATGCCTGGATCAATCCATACAGAGCGGTTCGTCAGCTCTCATCTGCAAAGGAAGTAGACGGGTATGAAGCGCTGGATCCGGCAATGCTCTCTGCTATTGAAGGAAGATATGACCAGGAGATGGCAGCTAAAGCGAATCCGAGTTATCCAAGAGACAGCACACACGTATTCCACAGCAAACCAGAATGGCTGCTTACTGTAAATAACTATGTATTTTTGAATCCTGGTTTGCCGGAAGTGATTCAGCACGTAAAAAATGTTGTCGGAGAAATCGTGAATAATTACGATGTGGATGGCGTTCACATGGATGATTATTTCTATCCATATCCCCCCAATAACATGAGCTCTTCTTCTGATATCAATCAATTAGATGACAGTACGTTTGCCGCTCACCCAAGAGGTTTTACGAACAAAGACGACTGGAGAAGAAATAATATCAATTTGTTGATGCAGGCGGTTCAGGATACCATTAAATCCGTGAAGCCATATGTGAAGTGGGGGGTGAGTCCGTTTGGCATCTGGCAGAGTGGAACACCAAGAGGAACGAGCGGCCTTAGCGCAAGAACTACACTCTATGCTGATGCCCTGATGTGGATTGAGGATCAATCTGTAGACTACATCAATCCGCAACTCTATTGGGCGTTTGGTTGCTGTCAGAACTTTGATCTTCTTGCTGACTGGTGGCTGGAGCAGGCAAGAGAGGGAGGGGTTCAATTTTATGCAGGTATCGGATTGTATAAAAGTGACCCCAATACGTTTGGAGGTTCCGGCAGGTACTCTGCCGACGAAGTTCCCAGGCAAGTACGCTATACACGAGAAATTGAGGCTGATGGAAATGTAATGTTCCGCAGCAGAAACCTGACAGTATTTAACTCCCGGGGAATTCGCGATTCCCTGAGAACAGATCTTTATAAGCACAGGGCTCTGACACCTTCATACGATAAAATAGACCTTTCCATACCCGGAGTGCCAGACAATATGGCGCTGACTCAAAATCCAATACTGGGTGAAAGCTCAGAAATTCTACTGAGCTGGAATCGCCCGGTTTATGAGGCTGAAAACGATTCTCTGGTCAGATATGCAATCTACAGGGTAGAAGGGGAGGCCGCACCAACGGCAGATGAGATTCTCGCAAATCCGGAAAATTTTGTAGCCATTACCGGGCAGGAGGAGTTTGTAGACTCACCCGGAAATACGGAAACCTCCTATCACTACGCCATTACGGCTTTCAACAGAAACAGCCAGGAGAGCGGGCCGTCTGAAGTGGTTTCAAGCGGCGTAGTAACCTCAGCCGGGGACGATTATGAACCGGTAGTGAAAAGCCTGCGCCTGGACCAAAACTACCCGAACCCGTTTAATCCAAGCACAAACATCTCATTCCAGCTGCCGGAGAATAGTTCGGTAAGCCTGAAAGTGTACGATATGGTGGGCCGTGAAGTAGCGGTGTTGATCGACGGACAGAGAAGCGCCGGAACGCACAGCGCAACCTTCGATGCCAGCGCACTGCCAAGCGGTGTCTACTTCTACCGCCTGGCCACCGAACAAGGCTCACTTTCAAGAAAAATGACGTTAATTAAATAACTCATTCGTCTGTTTTCGTCCGACGACTGAGGCCCATAAAACAGATGCAGGTTGATGAATTATCGAGTCGTCCGACGAATCTTTGGTGCCTGTTAGGATTATGAACCAGGAATCGTACACTCTGCATGACGACTGGACAACCCTC
The DNA here is from genome assembly GCA_001564065.1 of Chitinophagaceae bacterium T5-Br10_B2g13. Classification (GTDB taxonomy): domain Bacteria; phylum Bacteroidota; class Rhodothermia; order Balneolales; family Balneolaceae; genus Rhodohalobacter. The sequence continues at coordinate 3,676 of LKNA01000071.1, read as the reverse complement.
CAAGAGTTTGGAACTCTTGGAGGGTTAGTGTTGATGAGTCGTCTGACGAATTGTTGTGGCCATATGACTCGAAAGTCGAGGGGTGGTCGTCTTGCAGGAGCAAGGATATATCGCACCTACGGTGCTCATAATTTTGGATGTCTCTCCTTATCCCATGGCCACCGCTGTGCGCTGACCATGGGCTACGGATATGACGCACCTCAGGTGCTTTCTAATATTATAGGATTTATGCTCTGATAAATGTTTTTAGAGTACAATTTTCTGGCAATTTTTTACTTCAGATTAATTGAAAAAATTAACGGATTTGTCACCTTTTCAGTGGTGAAGCCGGCCCCGCCTCGGGGCGGCATATTCGTAGCCCCATAGGATCACGAAGTGATTCTGTGGGGTGTAGAAAGATCTAATTCCAAAGAAGTGCCGTAGGCACGGCATAATTCGAACTCTGAATTCAACCTAAACCGTAAAAAGGATTTTCAATTCACCCAAAAGGTTCCTGTTGAACTCAAAAAAATGTTGGCAGATATGAAACACTCCATACCAACCACTGCTCTTCTTTTTCTTTTAATTTCCTCTTTCGCAATACCACAACAAGCGGAGGCCCAGTTCCAGCATGGGCAAATTGACACCCTCTACCACGCCCAGGTAGCACCGGGAATGTATCATACCGAATATGAGATCAGAAGCGTACCCTGGAGGCTCCAGGTGCTCCGGATTGATCAGAGTGAACAGCAGGTAGAGTTCCGGACCGTGAAGGCAAATAACAGGCTTACCGGCTTGCAGCGCCCCATGGATATGAAGGCTGAGCTTGAAAACGACAGCGTCTATGTGGTTGGTGGTATCAACGGAGATTTTTACGGAACCGGTGGCGTTCCCGTAAATGCCCAGATCATAGACGGTGCACTTCTGAAGCAGCCATTCTCAAGAGAACTGATCGCCTTTGACGACAATTTTCAGCCCTTTATCGAAACAACATCATTCAGCGGTTCTCTTGAACGTGAAGGCGGGAACAGCCTGTCAGTTAACGGGATAAATCAGAACCGGGGCGAGAATCATCTGACCGTGTATAACTCGTTCTTTGGTGAAACTACAGGTACAAACGCTTTTGGAACCGAAATTGGCGTTCGGCTGGTAGACGCCTGGATTGTAAACCGCCCGATGAGAGTGGTCGTGGAGCAGATTGAATCGAATTCGGGGGATATGGATATCCAGTCGTATGATATGGTGCTTTCCGGGCACGGAACAGCTTCAGAATTTCTTGGCCAGATATCCACCGGTGATACACTCGAGGTTCAGCTGAACCTTAATCCGCTCGACAAGCCTCTGCTGGAGGCGATGGGCGGAAGCACGCAGTTTATTAAGAACGGAGTTGTGAGCAGTAACTGGGAAGAGAGGCATCCGCGGACAGCCGTCGGGTTCTCTGCCGATACTTCAAACGTCTACTTTGTTGTTGTGGATGGCCGCCAGTCTCGCAGTGTTGGAATGATGCTCAGCGAACTTGGTGATTTTATGGTGGAAATCGGTGTAGATCATGCCATCAACCTGGATGGGGGCGGATCATCTGCGATGGTGATTCAGGATGATGTCGTGAACAATCCGTCAGACGGCGGCCTTCAGCGGGCAGTGGCAAACGCCCTGTTTGTAACGATGAAAAATCCCGGAATCGGTGAGTCAGAGCGGATACAGATACGGCCCGGTTTTCAAAAACTCTTCCTGGGCAGAAATGTGGACCTGACCGTTCACGCCTATGACGAGAACTATCGCAGAGAGCGAATTTCCAACGATGATGTGATCTACACCGTTGACGAATCTCTTGGACTGGTGTCAGAAAGCGGCCGTTTTACTGCAGGTTTTGAGCCGGGAACCGGGTACATCTATGCAGAAGCGGATGGATTCAGAGACTCAACCCGTATAGAAATTCTGGGAGTAGACCGGATTTCGCTATCACCCAAAGAGTCCTCCATCGATACCACAATGGTATTCAGTCCATCTTTCTCATTACGAGATTTTGACGGACTGCCGCAGCAGCTCAGCCGCAATCGCCTTAGCTGGTCGCTGACGGATGAAACTGTTGGGGCTGTAAATGATGAAGGAAACTTCCTGCCGCAATCTCCCGGAAGGACGGGAGTGATCGCATCTATTGGAGAGGCTGCGGACACGGCGTGGGTTACTGTTGTGCAAAAAGATGGATTCACGGAATTGACCGATTTTTCTGATACAGATTTGTGGGATATCTCAACAGAGAACCTGGACTCCGAACTTGTATCCATTCATTCAGTTGATAATGGGCTGGAAGTACAGTTCAGCTATCCGTCGCAATCGGAACAGTCCCTGATCTTTTTGAATCGGTCTATAGGAATAGATGGAGTGCCCCGGGAGGCTCATATAGAAACCAGCGGTGATGGCGAAGATTATGTTCTGTTTGTGGAGATTGCCAACCCGGATGACGGACGCTACTGGATGTCTCCCCAGAGGCGGGCTGATCACACAGAGCCGGAAGTGCTGGAGTATTTTTTTGAACAGAACTGGGTCACCCGGGTTAGCTCAGGAGCGTCTTTTTATTTCCCTTTTTCTTTAGAATCATTTGTTCTTCAGCTTCCGCGAAATAGTTCAGGTGAAAATATAGAAGGAGTGTTTCGGCTACACAGCGCCGGCGTGCTCTACTCTGAGGAGTCGGTCTCTGTTGAGGATGAGACTCAGACCGGGATACCCACGGAGGCAAAACTCTATCAAAACTACCCCAACCCGTTTAATCCCGTAACGGTGATCAGCTACCAGATTCCATCAAGCAGTGATGTGCGCCTGGAAGTGTTCGATATGCTCGGGCGAAGGGTTGCTGTGCTGGTTGATGATCGCGTAGTTTCCGGTCATCACGAAGTCAATTTTGACGCCTCAAATCTCGCCAGCGGCATGTATATCTACCAGCTCCGGACCGATAACTACACGCTCTCCAATAGAATGATGCTGATTAAGTAGGGTGCGTTATACTTGATTCTGATCTGTTCCGACTGCAGGTCTGCGGCCCGTTGGATGATCCTCAGGCTGTCTGGATTATCTGGTCATTTTGTCATTTTGTTGATCTGAAAAGTGAGTCAATGGGACCGGTACTCGATAATTTTCCATTAAATAATTAGATTGATTATAATGAGAACGTTATATAAAGTAAGGTGTGTATTGAAAACAGCGTAAATGTCAATATGAATTTTCAGAATGCATTATGAATGAGCAAACCATCAAATATAAAATAAACCTATTGCCAAAAGATCTGCAGAAAGAGGCTGATTTGTTTCTGGATTATCTGCTTTTTAAAGCAGGAAAAAAGATAAAGTCAGATGATCGGGTTCCTGGGAAGGCAAAAGGTCTCATTGAATTGAAGGAAGACTTTGATGATCCCCTGAAGGATTTTAGCGAATACATGGAAGAATGAATATTCTTTTAACCTGCATTATTCACAAATATTTGTTGATTTGTTTTAACACTTTGAACATTAGTACGTTACATCAAACATAGACTAAAATTTTATTCAACGTATTGTCATGCCCTGCGAATTTTGCCTGAGGACTGCGTTATCTCAAAAATGGTTTGCTCAACGTACACGTGTACGTTTCCGCCACCATTTCCGAGACGCCTTATCCACAACCAAATTTCTTGGTGAATAATGCAGGTTAGACACTCACAC
>LKNA01000070.1 GCA_001564065.1 Chitinophagaceae bacterium T5-Br10_B2g13 | reverse complement strand
CTGGTTCGATACGAAGATAAGATCTGGCAACGCTCCTGTGGCTGGCTTCGCAAATTTGAGCGGGATGTAAAACACCCGGACCATCAACCGGCCTCTTTAGGTGCATCCAGATATGTAGTTATAGGTCTGGGGCAAACCGGGCAGGCTACATTGAAACATTTTCATAATAAAGGCGAATCAGCCGTAGGGATCGATATAGACCCTGATCGTGTAAAAAAACTACTCGACGAAGGCTTCAGAGTCATTTATGCCGATGCTCAGGACGCCCTTTTCTGGGAAGAACTTGATATGAAAAAGGTGAAAAGTATGACCTTAGCCATGTCAGGTGACATCCATACAAAAGTGTTTATAGTGGAACAGTTAAGAAAGAAAAAGTTTGATGCATCTATCCGGGTTCTCACTCAAAATGAGAGGGAGGACAAATTAATTCAGGAAGCCGGGGCAACTCCGGTATCTGTTCCTGCAGTTAAGATGGGACAAAAACTGGCCAACTTGAGTCTTAAAGAAGGGTAGGTTCTAATATTCAGATTTTAATTAAACTTGAGTTCAACATACCCATTTATGGGTAACACACACGAGCCGGGAATTTATTCCCGGTTCAAACTCAATTCAAGCCCCCGCTCCAATACCAGATACCATCCACCATCACACCGTCAATATGCTCTCCGAACGGAATGGAGTTCAAAGGATTGACACTCAGCAGAATTAAATCAGCTCGATATCCTTTAGCTATTTTTCCAGTTTGATCCGGCTCTTCCAGATATTCTCCTACATTGACCGTTCCGGTTTTCAGAGCTTCGTATGGAGTCAGACCGGATTCAACCAGCAGCTCCAGCTCGCGATGGGCAGAATAACCCGGTGGATTAAAAATTTGTGGTGCATCCGCACCGAGCAGAAGAACCGCCCTGGCTTCATGCAGGGCAAGCGTCAGTTTCTTGCGTATCTCCAGAAAGTTTTGAGCTTGCAGTTCGTCGTAATCTTCAGAAGAGCGAATATTGGCGATGTAATTCCGCCAGCCGTTTACCACATTTTCCGGCATCCGGTCCACACCGGGCCAGTCCATCATCACATCTACAGTGTTCTCCGGATTGAACACATTCTCCAACAGCGTATTGGTTGGCACATTCCATACTCCGGCTTCCACCGTTCGTTGAGCAGCTTCATCAATTAACGATTCATCCACATGCGGAGTTAAATCGTACCCGAAATAGATGATATTTGGGTCAGGACGATTAGCGGCCTCACCCGAAAAAAACTCCATATAGCGATCCAGGTGATCAATCGTACCCTGTCCGGCTTCGAGAGTTCGCTCCAAACCAACATCGTAGGAGATGTGTCCTGAAAACTCCATTCCAAGCTTTTTAGCCTCATCGGCCATAGCATCAAAAACTTCACGCGAGAGTCCCGGATGCAGTTTCAGCAGATCATACCCTGCCTCTTTTTGATTTCGGACCATTTGACGGGCTTGTTTGGGATTGGTTGCAGAATTTCCACTAAACGAAGGGCCGGACGTAAATATCCTCGGACTGATAATTTCACCGGATGCGGCTTTCTCCCGAAGCTCCAGGTGAGACGGTTCACCCAGCATACCGCGGATGGTTGTGATTCCCTGCGAAACATACATTTTCAACACCTGTTGTACATACTCATCTCCCTGTCGTTCAGACGGAATATGAGCGTGCATCTCAGCCAGGCCGGGCATCAGGTAATATTCACCGGAGATAATAACTGCTCCGCGAGGCAGTTCAGCTTCTGCTGCCGGCCCAACCCAGTCAATCACACCGTCTTTGACAATTACAGTGTGATTTGGCTGAACACGATCACTCTCCATCGATAAAAGATTTATATCCTGAAACACGACCGTTTGGGCGTGACCCTGATTTGAGAACAGTGCTATTAAAGTGGCAACTATTACAAAAATAAGCTTTTTCATTAACCCTGAGTTTAATTTCATTGATTCTGTACAATTTGTAAAAATTTCAGGTTAAAGTAATATCGGCCAAGAATATTTTAGCAAATGATTGGAAGATCTAGATCAAATATCGTTTATTCAAACAGCACTATCGGTCTTGCACCTTACTTATCCTGAACAAATATCATGACAGACAACAAGTCAAAAAATACGCTTCGGCAAAAAATCACAGGGCGTTTCCTTCACACAGATATACCCATCGTAGTCTATTCAGTTGTATTTCTCACGATGTTCATGCTCTGGCGCTATCAAGCTTATAACGAACTTGCCATCGACTTTTTTGTGGAGCTTGGCGGTGCTGCCTTTACACTCTTCATTGTTGACGTACTTTTAGTTCGATCCAAAGCAAAACGGTGGAAAGTGGTTCGTGATGAACTCAACTATCTGATTGCACGGAATGTAAACCGTCTTCGGGACGGAATTTCAACACGAATTTTCAGTTTTAATCCGGAAATCGACACTTCACTCAATGAAGAGACTTATATGATTGAAGTCCGTTCAAAAAGAACGGATTTTTTAAATCACATAGCTACACTTGACGAAAACAGTATTATAAAACTGATGAATGAAAAAGAACTCTTCAGTGATTTAGGCTATAACTATTTCAATGAAAAAGCCGATGAGATCTGGAGTATCCTGAACATGAAATACGCCGATTATTTTCATCCTGAACTGGCATCACACCTCATCAGTTTAAACCTTAATTTAAAAGATCTGTGTGCCCATATCCGTCAATACATGAAAAGTGAAAGGTTTGAAAAGAAGAGTGAAACATACAAAAATATCGGCCGGCGAGGAGCTGCGGTGAATCTTGTCAAAATTGTGAAGCTATTGAATCTTCTGAAAGATGAGGGGTACTCTGAGGCTGCTGCATTAAATTTAGCTGATAAGTAATTTAGAAATCCAATACATTAAAGCTTGACTGTCCATCCATTAACTTGAAAAATATGTCTCAAAAACCCGACCGAAACGATCCCTGCCACTGCGGGAGCGGTAAGAAGTACAAAAATTGCCATATGGAGAAAGATCAATCCGGGATCTTCTCTAAAACTGCTATGATTGGTATCGCGGTTGCTTTGATACTTGGTTTAGTACTTGCAGGAGTTATCCTAACCGGCGGTGATGCTCAGCAGGATTGCCCGCCCGGAACCACTTGGTCCGCTGATCACGGTCACTGCCACTGATCAACTCTTTATGGAAAGGATCTGATTTACAACTCGTAATGCACTCTCAACTGCCCCATCCATATAACCCGGCGATATATTTGAAGTCTCCGCACCTGCGATAAATAACCGGCCGCCCCAATAAGGTTGCCGAAACAGTTTATCACCGTTATGCTGGTGTGGGAATACGGTCTCCCCATACTCTGTGAAAGTGAAAGGCTCATTCCGCCAAAGAGTCTCAGAATAGGATATATATCGATCAGCACGCTCTCCATAGTATCTTCGCAGCTGATTGACCACTACCTCTTCCCTTTCGTTTCGGTCTGTAGCGTGATAAGCCCCGTTTAAAAAACCCTTCAATGCGAATCTCTTACGGGCGTGGTCCGAGTGATCATACATCTCATTTACAGGACCTACGTTACTCATAATTGTACCGCTCAGTTTCTCATTCTCCCAAAACGGCTCACGGTAAGTCAGGGCTACTTTGATCGAATCTCCCATCCAGGTGTGGGTTTTTGAGCTGATTTGAACCAGGTCGTCCGGAAGCCCGGGTTCAAATGAGATGCTATTAATCATTAAGATTGGTGGAAGCGTGACAATCGTAAAATCAGTCTGAAGTACCTCTTGATCGGTTTCAATCCTTAATCCGTCCCTTGTCTGAATAGATCTTACGGTTTGATTCAGTCGGATATCGGTCGTTTGGAGTTTCTCTGCAAGAGTGTTTATTAACTGATCAGAACCACCTTTGATCCTCCATGTTGGAGTATTACCGGACGGAAGTTCCACTAACTGAGGAGGAGCTGTAGAGATATACTCATAAAACGCAGAGTTCCCCATCTGCTGGTCAATTCTTTCCAGATTCAGTTCATCTAAAAGATCAATAAGATATTTATGCTGCGGACCAAGCCAGGTTGCCCCCATCTCCAAAGGAGCTTCACCGTCTTTTCTGATTGTATGAATTCGACCTCCTAAACGATCTCTTGCTTCTAAAAGAACCGGGCTGAAGCCACTCTTTTCAAGCAGAAAGGCTGTTGTTAAGCCGGCTAAACCGCCTCCGATGATAGCTACGTCTGATTTCATAAAAACATTGAGCTTGTAGAATAGAATGTAAATGCTGAAGTACAGTAAAAACTCAAATTCTACTTAATCAGTTTCAAAACTTATTTATGGCAGCGGGAATCGAATATCTACGATTCAGATTTATCCTCACTGTGATCTTCGTTTGAAACCTTTTCTTTCAGATTGCTGATTTTCTGTGCCAGCACACTTTTCTCATCCCGTTTACCGTCAGGCACGCGGCCAATCAAATAGCCGTATGGTTTCAGTGAATCAATTTCATCAAATACAACTTTCAGCATAGCCCCGAGCGGTATAAAGAGAATCATACCTGCTAAACCCCAGATTTGAGCACCCAAAAACAGCAGCAGCAGTGCAATGAGAGCGTTCATACTCACTTGGCTGCCTACAATAACCGGTGTGAACAGATTGCTTTCAAACAGTTGAATGATATAAAACCCGGCCAAAATAACAATTGGATAGATCAGGGAGTCCATCGTTAAGAGAGCATAAAGTATCGGCAGAACAGATCCGAAAATCGGCCCCAAAAATGGGATGATATTCAGCATGGCAGCAAATACACCGAAGAATACGGCATGATTCACTCCGATCACCAGCAGCATGATACTGTTCAGAAAAGAAAGTATCACAATAACAATCAGTACCCCGGTGATGTAACGCTGAACCACCACCTGAATGTTGGTCATTATAGTTTGAACTTTTGCAGCGTGCATCTCACTTTTTCGACCAAACAACTTCAACAGAAATGACTTCAGAAATTCACGAAAAACTATAAACATGAACATAAAAACCGGGACCAGAAAAACAGTCGTAACCACAGACGCCGCTCCGGCAATACCCCTGCCGAGAGTGCCGGAGTTTTCACGAATAAATTCTATGAATAGCTCCTCTATCTCTTCAAATTGAACAAAACCCTCAAAATCAAACCATGTCATCAGAAATTCTTCCAGCCCTGTAAGAAGCTCTTCAGATCTCTCCTTAATCAGATCAACGTCATCCACAAAAGCCGTTAACTGGGTATAGAAGAAGTAGCCCAGGCCAACCAGTACGGATAACCCGATCACCAAAGCGAGCAGTGCAGCTAAAATTCGTGGAACCTTATACTTTTCAAACCACGATGCAAGCGGTGCAAGCAGGATTGAGAGCAGTGCAGCAAAAAGGATTGGCAGCAGAATCGATTTTGCAACTATCATCACATAGACTGTCAAAATCAATCCCAGCAAAATTGTGGTGTATTTTACATACCACCGATTTTCCAAACTCATATCTCTTTTATACTGTTCGATTTAGGGTTATTGGCTTCATGAAAATATCTGATTAGAGCGGAACATCATAACACAAAATGTAAATTGAAGTTTCTCTTTTCCTGATACACCGAACTTAAGACCTGCTTAATATGATTTCTAAAGTAAATTTTAGATCATTGAACAGATTTTTAAACCAATGCTGCATGTATAATGACTGAACTAAAACGTGACATCCGTACTCCCGGGGCAATTTTAATGGGACTCGGGTCTATTGTAGGAACCGGGATTTTTGTTAGTATTGCCATTGCTACTCAAATTTCAGGCAACGGAGTGTTCATCGCTATCATCGTGGCCGCAACACTGGCAACCCTTAACGGATTAAGCAGTGCCCAGCTTGCCGCGGCACATCCCGTTAGTGGCGGAACATACGAATACGGTTATCGTTTTCTCGGAAGCTATTTCGGATTTACGGCCGGCTGGATGTTTCTGATTGCCAAATCGGCCTCTGCAGCAACTGCTGTGTTGGGTTGCGCAAGTTATCTGTTCTACCTTTTCGAAATTCATGCCTCCACATCTACATTGGTCATATCCGGAGTTGCAATTTTACTGGTCATGACGGTCCTGGTTTCGGGTGGAATAAGCCGCAGTAACAGTGCCAATAAAGTGATTGTTTCGATTACACTGGCAGGATTAACTGCTTTGATCATTACCGGGTTGTTTGTAAAAGGAGTCCCAACAGATCCGATCCTGAATATGTTTGAAGGAAGCGATACCTCCTCTATTCTTTTTGCTTCCGCTCTGATGTTCGTGGCCTACACCGGCTATGGCCGTATCGCTACGCTGGGCGAAGAGGTTGCTGAACCTCGTAAAACCATCCCAAAATCGATCATACTGGCGATGGCAGTGATTGTCGTACTTTATCTCACCGTTACTATAACAGCCCTGAATATTATGGGAGCGGAGGCATTTGGTAATACGGTTAAGGGAGAAGCGGCTCCACTCATGAAAGTTGCACAGGCACTTTCTCTGCCGTACATAGGACCGGTGATCAGTATTGCAGCTGTAACGGCTATGCTCGGAGTACTACTTAATTTACTGCTCGGTTTGTCCAGGGTGATGTTGAGTATGGGGCGCCGGAAAGACCTTCCCGGTATATTAGCTCGTATCAATCCGAAAACTCAAAGTCCTGTACCGGCTGTTCTGGCCACAGGTGTTGTTATCGGCCTGTTGGTACTCAGCGGAGATGTGGTGTTTACATGGTCTTTCAGTGCGTTCACGGTTCTCATCTACTACTCCATTACCAATTTATCCGCCTTTATGATGCCCGCCGAACTGAGACTCTATCCCAGATGGATTCCCGCCCTGGGCCTGTTCGGATGCCTCTTTCTGGCCTACTGGATTGAGCTGACAATTATGTTGCTCGGTTTGGTTATGATTGGAATTGGATTGATCTGGCATCGGGTAGCAAAATTTTCTGTGGGTTGATGGTGTCCGATAAAATAGTTTGTGAATATCGCCTCAACAGTGCTCCTCATTTATAAAACACACCCTCTGTTCGGCGAAGATAATTAAGCATGTTTATTTCCCGGGTTGAAACCCCGAGCTACAAACAGGCCACTCCTACGGAGTTTAACTTACAATCATACTTGATCGATTGGCTCAACCTTATTTCACCTGTTCAAACTGAAAATTACTTATCCTCATGATCAAACTGCGGCTGAAGATTCCAAAAAGCTCTGAAAGAGCGGCCAGATCATAGCCCCGGGCAACGCCCGGGGATTTCGAGCGCATCACAATCCCCGCCGAACAAAGAGAGCAGATCGAAGATAATAGCAGAGTAGAGGCGATGAATCTCTGAATATTATTGATGGTTTAAAATGAGGTTTTGCTATTCCGCCTCTATCTAAACCTACATTTTAAACAATCTCTCTGTTCGGAGGGGATTTTGGGTTTCTTTGGGATTTCCACCCATATTTTGTCCCTACAGGACAAACCTCTTTAATAACTTAAAAGTTGAACAAACGAAATTCCAAAACCCGAAATACAATTTTGGGGTCATTTAATCTTGCACTGGGATAACTCTGGTGTTTTGCTTTATAATAGCTCTGAAAGAGCGGCCAGATCATAGCCCCGGGCAACGTCCGGGGTATTCGAGTGCACCGCACTCCCCGCCGAACAGAGAGCTTTCCATGAAATACAGAATAAAAATGAGGCGGAACAACACTGTGTGCATTCCAAATACCATCTATTCTTTTATTTCCCAAACACACAGAGATCAATTTCCAAGTCCAAGGTTTTTATTATCTTCATCAAAAAATTGGATTGAATAAACTACCATACATCATGAACGTCACATCATACGCAAAAGGGAATTGGGTTGAACAAGGAGAAGAAACAGAACTTATCAGCGCCGTTAATGGGAAAAAAGTCGCCACACTAGTTGAATCAGATCTCGACTACAAAGAAATGTGCGAATATGCACGGACCGTAGGTGGACCAAAACTTCGGGAGATGACCATCCATCAGCGGGCATTTAAGATCAAGTTTCTTGGTCAGTACCTGATGAAACATAAGGAGGAGTTTTACGAGCTCTCCACTCACACCGGTGCTACCCGCCGCGATTCCTGGATTGATATTGAAGGTGGAATCGGGTCGATTTTCACCCTCTCCAGCAAAGCTCGAATTGAACTTTCTGACCTTCCTTTTCATGTGGAAGGCGGTGTTGAACGACTTTCAAGAGGCGGAACATTTATCGGCCAGCATATTTGTGTACCCAAGCGTGGTGTTGCCGTTCACATCAACGCATTCAATTTTCCGGTCTGGGGAATGCTCGAAAAATTTGCACCCGCATTCATCGCCGGTGTGCCATCCATTATCAAGCCATCCCCAATGGGCTCCTATCTGGCTCATGCAGTATTTAAAAAAATGATTGACTCCGGTCTTCTTCCTGAAGGTTCTGTTCAGTTTATCGCTGCTGATGTGCCGGGCGATCTGCTTGATCACCTCAACAGTCAGGACTCCGTTTCATTCACCGGCTCTGCATTTACCGGCCAGAAATTGAAAAGCCACAAAAATATCATTCAGAATAACATTCCGTTTAATCTTGAGGCTGACTCTCTTAACTGCTCTATTCTCGGTCCCGATGTGACTCCAGACATGGATGAATTTCATCTTTTTGTAAAAGAGGTGGCCAATGAAATGACGGTGAAAACCGGACAAAAATGTACTGCCATCCGCAGAACCATCATCCCGAAAGATCTGGTGGATGATGTGACAACTGCACTCAAAAAAAGATTGGAGAAAACAACCATCGGAGATCCCGCATCAGAGGATACGCGAATGGGACCACTTGCCAGTTCTGAACAGGCTGTACGATTTGGCGAACAGCTCCAAAAACTAATTGATGTAACTGATACCGTCTACACAAGCGGAGGAAACGAAAAAGATGCGTTTACTTCACCTAAAGTTCTGCTCTGCAAAACACCGGTTACCGTTGATGAGGTCCATACCGTTGAGGCGTTCGGGCCGGTCACTACCCTTCTGCCCTACGAAAATATTGATGAGGCTATTACGATTGCCAATAAAGCGGACGGATCATTGGTCGGTTCTCTTTTTACCAATGATGATGATGTTGCCCGTGTCATCACATTAGGCTGTGCTCCATACCACGGACGATTTATGATTATCAACCGGCACTCGGCGAAAGAGTCGACCGGACACGGTTCCCCAATGCCGCATATGATTCACGGCGGCCCCGGCCGCGCAGGTGGTGGTGAGGAGCTTGGCGGTGCCCGGGCAGTTCTGCACAACATGCAGCGTGTAGCTCTTCAGGGATCACCAACCACCATCATGAACATTGTTCAGCAGTATGTAAAAGGTGCGGAGACAAAAGAGTCCGACATTCACCCGTTTAAAAAGTATTTCGAAGATCTGACCGTGGGTGAAGCTCTCACCACACACAGAAGAACAATCACAGAGGCAGATATTGTAAACTTCGGCTGCCTGAGCGGTGATCACTTCTACGCCCATTTTGATGATGTGGCGGCGAAAGACTCGTTATTTGAAAAACGAGTTGCACACGGATATTTAGTTCTGTCTGCGGCAGCGGGAATGTTTGTCCACCCTGCTCCCGGTCCGGTAATGCTCAACTACGGTTTGGAAGACCTCAGGTTTGTAGCACCGGTCTATCCGGGTGATACGATCCAGACCAAGCTGATCGTGAAAAAGAAAACGGTTCGCCAAAAACGCGAAACGGATAAAGAGCCATACGGAATGGTCTGGTTTGATGTTCAGGTGAACAATCAAAAAGATGAGCTCGTTGCTGAGTACACCATTCTGACGCTCGTAAAAAGACAGAATCGACTGGATATGGATTTAGATTAGAACTTGCAGCATGTTACAGACATGGTATCTCTGTATGCTTTCTGTTTACAAGTTCACTTCCAACCATAGATTACCCATAGCTGGTTTTTGCTTTGTCAAAGAGATACCATGTCTTAATTGAGATCAATCCTACAAACAAAAATGCCCATCAAACGATGGGCATAATTTATTAGCCGGTCTTTCATGGCCGGTTTACCAGACATCGTATCTCTTTTGGTATTCATTATATAAATACAGCACCTAACTAAGATTACCTCAAATATAAATACTGCATAAAAATAGAGATACCATGTCTCGATCGAAACAGGTTACTCACCAAACATATCCTGGTAATCAGCCACAGAAGCTTCGATTACTTTCTCGGCATACTCCCTGTCATAAACCCGATCTACATATACATCGGAGTCTTTTCCCGGAACAAGTTTGTAAGTACCAAAGTAGTGTCGTAAACGCTCTACAATTACTTCAGGCAGATCCGAAACATCTTTCACATCTGTGTAGTAACGGTCGTTATCCAAAACAGAGATGATCTTATCATCAGCTTCACCGTTATCGATCATGTGAAGTCCGCCAATAACGCGTGCTGTTAAAATAACCTCAGCCCTGTCAATCGGTCGCTCACTCAGTACACAAATATCGAGTGGGTCACCGTCACCTTTATCGGTATGATCGGACATGTCGCCAATTCTGTCGCCACAGTATGTTCTCGGAATAAATCCGTAAAGCGAGGGTGGCATGGACGAGCTGCGCTGCGGACGATCCACGCGCATATAGCCGGTCAGCTTATCTACTTCGTATTTAATTGCATCAAATGAGGTAACCTCAATAAATGCGTTCACTAGTTGTGGAGACTTTTCGCCTACTTCCAGGCCGTGCCATGGGTGGGGTCTCCATCGATAAAAAGGGTTTGGGAAATTCACGTTGTTCCTAATTTTTTCTTTTTTGTGATTTATTTTCTTTTCTAAATGCCGATCAGAGATTTACTGCATAATGGCATTCAGTTTTTCCAGGTTGTCTTCCAGTCGAAGTGAATTGATAATTTCGTCAATATCCCCCTTCATAATATCATCAAGATTGTAAAGGGTCAGATTGATTCTGTGATCCGTACATCGACCCTGAGGGTAGTTATACGTTCTTATTTTTGCACTTCGGTCCCCGGTAGAAACCTGGCTTTTTCTGTCGGCTGCACGTTCCGAGCGGATCTTTTCCATCTCCATATCGTACAGCTTGGTCTTGAGCATAACTAATGCTTTCTCTTTGTTTTGATGCTGAGAGCGCTCTTGTTGACACTCCACTACAACACCCGACGGCTCGTGAGTTAGACGTATAGCCGAGTCGGTTTTATTAACGTGCTGACCACCCGCTCCACTGGACCGGAATGTATCCACACGAACATCTTTCATATTAATATTAATTTGAACGTCATCATTCACTTCGGGCAGCACCGCAACGGTAGCTGCTGAGGTGTGAACACGTCCCTGAGATTCTGTTTCGGGTACTCGCTGAACACGATGTACACCACTTTCGTACTTCATTTTCCCGTAAACCTCAGTTCCGGAAAGCTCATAGACAATCTCTTTATATCCGCCTTTCTCACTTTCTGTGATGGATAACAGGTTTAACTTCCATCCTTGAGAGTCGGCATACCGGCGATACATATCAAATAGATCACCGGCAAATATTGCGGCTTCATCTCCTCCGGTACCGGCCCTGATTTCCACAATACAGTTTTTAGAATCATCAGGATCTTTTGGAATCAGCTTAAATTTTATCGCCTCTTCAAGCTCTTCCAGCTCTGTTTTCAGCTCTTTATTCTCTTCTCTTGCAATCTCCGTGATCTCTGCATCTTCATTGGCTTCAATCAGTTCCGAATTACCTTCCAGCAGGTTGTGAATCTCTTTCCACCTGTCGAAATCTTCGACCAGCTCTTTAAGCTGTGTATGCTCTTTCGTAAGCTCAGCATATTCGGAGGGGCGATCATAAATGGCAGGATCTGCCATTGCCTGGTTGATCTCGTCGTACCGCTCTTTTATTTGCTGTAATTTATCTTCTAAATCCATTCAAAATCTTGTTTTTAATAGAGCGGAAAGATATTGAATTATGAACTTTATTCGAACTAATTAATTGAACATAATTGAAATGGATTCTATGTGATAAAATCCGAACTATAAGCCTGCAGTAGTTTCGTCCATCCCCTACCGCTTGATACTGCAGTCTGCATTCCACACGGTGTTAGGCAGTGCTGAAGCCTCTTGAATAGTCAATAAATGACTTTCTACAATTTCCCCAAGCGTTTCAGTAAAATCGATCTGGAGTAAAAAACTGCCGCAAGGTCCAAATTCACTTGCCTCAGGGTGCGGCACAAACGATGCCCCTGAGTGTGGAGGTCTGAATAAAGATTCGGCTTGCACTCTTACAAATCCATCGGCAACACCGATGCCCCGGATTTGAAAAGTATTTGTATTTCCATTATTCAATTTGGCCGTCACAAATGTCCCCCTTTCAATGATTCCGTTTTCAGGATTAAGCCGTGCCAGTAGACTCACCGTCGGCCCTCCGCCCTGTCCGTAATTTGGTTGAAAAACACCGCTAAACGCATTTTCAGATGAAGCTCTCAGCGTTATATAACTGCTACTGCTGCTTCCGCCATTTAGCCTGAAAACAACCCATGGTCTGTTTTGTGCATCGAGGGTTATAATATCGGCCCGAACATCTACATTCGAGCGATCGTGCTCGATTTCCCAGATCAACTCGCCATTTGCATCGAACTTCTGAACTACAGGATTTATTAAATTTTCTTCTGATTCATAGAAGCCAACCTTGTACAGGTTTCCATCCACATCCGTTACCGAAGCACCTGTTGAAAGTGGAATATCTGAAGCAATTGAGTCATCCGTTTCCGTGGATGTTGTACAGGAATAAAACAGTGCAGTTAAAATCAGTAGAAAAGGTAAATAGCGTTTCATAACAATGATATAATTTAGGTTTATCACTACTCATTAAACTCAATTCATACTCTTTGTTTCAAGGAATATTTCTCTCTATGATTTACTACCTTATGCACCTGTTAATAAGTAATTCAGAAATTCTTCCAAATTATGAAACAACCGCTCAGTACACATTTTAAAATTGGATTTCTTGGCGCCGGACAACTGGCACGGATGTCATCACTCAAAGCATTTGAGTTAGGAATGCAGGTTGCTGTCTACTCCGACCGTCCCGAAAACGAACCCGTACAGTTCATGACACCATTTTCATTTTCCGGATCGTTTGACGATATCGATTCGATGGTTGAATTCGCTAAATCGTGCGACATCATCACCCTGGAAAATGAGTTTATCGATTCAGAAATTTTAAGAGCCGTCCAGGATCAGTCCGGTACTCCTATCTACCCTTCCCCCGATAGCTTTGCCCTGATTGAAAATAAATTGATTGAAAAACAGACTTTTGAGAAAGCCGGTATCCCTGTTACGCCTTACGCGCTTATCAATTCCGAAAATGATTTAAATTCATTCGGTGAAAAACATGGCTGGCCTTATCTGTTGAAATCCTCCAAAGGCGGGTACGACGGGTACGGAAACGAAACAGTCAGAAATTTTAAAGAGGCGAAGAAAGCGTTTGATAAACTTGGCGGCAACAACAGCCGTGAAATCATAGCAGAGGCATTTGTCGATTTCACACACGAATTGGCCGTACAGGTTGCTCGAAACAAAACCGGGCATGTGGTCTATCCATGCTGCGAAACTGTTCAGGAAAATCACATCAATGTTGCTGTAAAATCACCCGCGCAGGTAGATTCGAAAGTTAGTCAAAGAGCACAGCAGCTGGCCATTGCTGCAACTGAAGCGATCGACGGAAAAGGAATTTTTGCTTATGAGTTCTTCCTTACCAAAAACGGCGAGCTTCTGATGAACGAATCCGCACCCCGTCCCCACAATTCAGGGCACTACACCATAGAGGGCGCAATTGCTTCACAGTTTGAAAATCATGTGCGTGCCGTTTGCGACCTGCCTCTTGGCAGTACCGAACTTAGAAAACCGGCCGTAGTGATGATCAATCTTCTGGGAGCTCACAAAAGAGATGCAGTAGTTGAAAACACCGAAAAAGCTCTTGCCGAATCAGACGGACACCTGCACTCCTACGGCAAGCTGCAAAGTAAACCGGGCAGAAAAATGGCACATTACACCCTTCTCGGTGAGAATATGGATGAGACATTTGAGAAAGCCAGAAATCTGACCGAAAAAATAGAGATTTGACAACTCAACTTTATTTCAATAAACAGTCCGTTTGAATGGGGCCGACCGTTCAAACGGATTTTCAAGCTGCTTTTCTACTGGTTATTCCACGCTACTCTTTTAAAAATTCCTTTCGCTTTTAAATACACCGCATTTCTATATATTCCTGAATAGTCATCTCTCTTTTTTAAACTCATTAATTTCAAACTCATGGTTCTCAACACATTCCATCTAAAAGTCTTTCTGCTCACCTTTTCTATCTCGTGGCTGGCTGTCGGGTGTGCAAGTTCAGAGCAAACTGTACAGACATCTCAATCAAATGAGCAGCTCGAAACAGTAACAGAAGAAGATTACAAACGTGCAGAGTCTTTTCTTGGCCGGTACACTAACTCGTTGGTGATCAACACAGCTTCCAATTTCAGTTGGCAAACAGACGGGAGACTAACGTTCAGCCAAACTGTTTCCGGCGGAAGTGAGTTTATGGCAGCCGATCCGTCAAACAGAGAGTTGACAAAAGCTTTTAATCATGAAGTTCTTGCTGAAACGCTTTCCGGGATGACCGGTCTCAATATAGACCCCATCCGTTTGCCTTTCAGTAGTTTTGATTTTACCGATGATGGTTCTGCGATCTCATTTTCAGTTAACGGCATCAACTTTACGTGCCGTATAAACGGCGAAGAGTGCAACACCTCTGAGAACCAGACACTCTATAACCGATTTTTGGAGTCGATCTCACCGGATGGTTCCAAAGCGGCGTTCATTAAAGATTACAACCTCTGGATTCGGGATCTCGAAACAGGAAATGAAACCCAGCTAACCTTCGACGGTGAGAAAGATTACGGTTATGCCACAAATAATGCCGGCTGGACCAAGCGAGACGCCCCGGTTCTTTTGTGGTCGCCCGACTCCAAACGAATTGCTACTTTTCAGCAGGATGCCAGAAATGTCAAAAATATGAACCTGGTGTCTACGGCCATTGGTCATGGCGAACTGCAGCAGTGGAAGTATCCCCTGCCCGGTGATGAACATATCTTTATGGTAAAGCGAGTAATTATCAATCTGCATCATGATGAGCCCGAACTGGTGCGTTTAAACATGGAACCGGATTATCAGCGATCAACTATCACCGATCATATTGCCGCCCGGGATGGTACTTTGCTTGATGCCGAGTGGAGCAGAGACAGCGAATCTCTCGCATTTGTTTCTGTTTCTCGGGATCATAAAGAGGCTCATCTACAAGTAGCCGATCCAAACAGCGGCGAGGTCTCTTCCGTACTGAATGAAAGGCAGGACACCTTTTTTGAATCCGGAATTAACTCGATCAGCTGGAGATACCTGAAAGATACCAACGAATTCATCTGGTGGTCTCAGCGCGATAACTGGGGACATCTCTATTTATACGACCTGAATAGCGGGAATCTCAAAAACCGGATCACATCCGGCAGCTGGAATGTGCGGGAAATCACTCATCTGGACGAACAAAACCGCATGATCTATTTTACAGGATCTGTACGTGAAGATGGCGATCCCTATTTCCAGTACCTCTACAAAATCAATTTTGACGGCAGCGGGCTTACCCTGTTAACTCCCGGTGTTGCCAATCACGATGTAGATCTGAATGTTGAAACCGGGATGTTGGTCGATACATATTCTACTCCTGAAACACCACCGGTAACAGTTGTACGAGATTTGGATGGAAACCAACTAATGGAGTTAGCTGCAGCAGATATTTCCGGTTTGGAGGCGCATGGCTGGAAAGCACCAACTCCATTTTCGGTAAAAGCCCGAGATGGTGTAACCGACCTCTACGGGTTGATGTATACTCCAACCAACCTGGATGAGAACAGATCCTATCCTGTATTGAACTATCTCTACCCGGGCCCGCAGAGCGGCAGTGTTGGCAGCCGATCTTTCAGAGCTTCACGTTCGGATAAGCAGGCGATGGCTGAGCTTGGCTTCATCGTTGTAGAAGTTGACGCACAGGGTACTCCCGGCAGGTCCAAGGAGTTTCATGATTTTTACTTTGGCAACATGGGAGACAATGGAATACCTGATCAGATAGCAATGATCGAACAGCTGGCAGATCGTCATTCGTTTATAGATTTAAACAGAGTTGGAATTTATGGACATTCAGGCGGCGGTTTTGCATCCACCAGAGCCATTCTTGATTATCCCGACTTTTACCACGTAGCTGTTTCAGGAGCGGGTAACCACGACAACCGCAACTATGCAGATGCCTGGGGAGAAAAGTGGCAGGGACTTCTGGAAGAGACAACAGAAGGAACCAACTACGACAATCAGTCGAATCCGCTGATCGCAGAAAACCTGAAAGGAAAACTCCTCATTACACACGGCACTCTTGATTCTAATGTACCTCCGTATAACACACTGATTGTTGTGGATG
>LKNA01000258.1 GCA_001564065.1 Chitinophagaceae bacterium T5-Br10_B2g13 | reverse complement strand
CCCGGTCAATAATTCTCGTAATCTGAGTTCGATTTAAAAAATCGAGTAAAAATCGACTGATACTGTCCAAAAGAGCATTCGACAAGGAATATTGTCATAAGTACAGTCATCCCGGACTTCGATCCGGGATCTCCCAACAATATCAACGATGTGAGATCCTGTATCAAGTACGGGGTGATGCTCATTTGGACAAAATCAGCCGCTTCTTAACACTTAAACAAAACATTATTAATCGAACTGAGATTGAAATGGTAACCATTTTGATTTTGGAATAGAATTTTTTACTTTAATTTCAACATCAAACATTTTAATATTAAACTAAAAATAACAAGAATCGACAACCACTTAGCTTTCTATTAAATTGTTAATCCAATCATGTAATCTAAGAACCGGAGGAAGTGATGATATCATCCAAAACAAGTAAATCGAACCACTGGCCTGAACTGCCTGAACCTGGCAAGTGGGAAGACACATTGACTACAGTACATATGTGGAGTCAAATTATAGGTAAGATTCGGCTTGAGCTATCGCCGTGGATTAATCATTCCTGGGGCTCCACACTGTATGTTACATCGAGTGGCTTAACCACTTCGCCTATTTCTCATAAAGGGTTTAAATTCGAAATCGATTTCAATTTTATAGACCACAAGTTGGTGATTATCACTTCAAATGGCAATCAAAAAACGTTCGATCTTGAACCGATGTCTGTTGCCGATTTTTATGATAAAACTATGCAGTCACTCAGCGAGCTTGGAATTGAGGTGAACATCTTTACCCGGCCAGTGGAAGTGGAAACAGCGATTCCGTTTGAAGAGGATACCGTTCATGCAAGCTATGACGCCGATGCCGTTAAGCGCTTCTGGAAAGCATTGGTACAGATTAACCGGGTGTTTACAGAGTTTCGGGCCGAATTTATCGGAAAGGTTAGTCCTGTACATTTTTTCTGGGGCGCTTTTGATCTTGCCGTTACACGATTTTCAGGCAGAACGGCACCCAAACATCCGGGCGGAGCACCCAATTGTGCCGATTGGGTGATGGAAGAGGCCTATTCGCACGAATTGTCAAGTGCAGGCTTTTGGGCCGGACCGGGTTTGGGTGAGCCGGCATTTTATTCGTATGCATACCCTGCGCCTGATGGTTACAATGCGGCTGATGTTAAACCCGATTCTGCATATTATCATAATGACCTGGGTGAATATATTCTGCCATATAAAGCTGTTCAAGCTTCTGAAAATCCCGATGCGGTGCTTATCGATTTTCTTCAGTCAACGTACGAAGCTGCGGCCGAACTGGGTAATTGGGATCGTCATTCTCTTGAAAAAAGAATATTAAAAAAAAATTGAACACATAAACCCACAAATAATTTTCTGATGAATATTCAACATAAAAACGGTGATACAAAAGGTGAGTTCTACATCGAAAAAAACGATAAATCTTTGGCCAAAATCACTTATTCAAAACTTGGCAATACTCAATTAATTGTTGATCACACTGAGGTGTCGGATGAGTTTAAGGGCCAAAATATTGGCAGAAAACTGGTTGAGCATATTGTGGATTATGCCCGGAAAAATGGAAAAAGACTCATTCCGCTTTGTCCATTCGCTAAATCCATTATTGAAAGAGATGAAACCCTGCAAGATGTGGTGAAAAGGTAACGATAATATTACCAGCCACATACAGGGGAATATGCAAGCATATTTAAATGACGAGATAACTAAAATCTAAACCTGAGATCACTATGTGTAAGAGGTGATCCAGAACGTATATAATCAAAAATGTCACTTTTTAGAATTAACTCAAACAATCCGGTATCGGGACCTCATCAGCGGCAATCTGTAGCTGAGAGCGGAGCTCCTGCAACACGAGCAAAGGCAGCCATGATTATGCTGCATGGCCGGGGTGCATCCGCTAAGGGAATACTTTCGCTGAGTGATGAATTTGCCCAGCCGGATGTTCGTTACCTGGCTCCTCAGGCCGACTCTCATACATGGTACCCATATCCGTTTACCGATCCCGTTGAAAAAAATGAACCGTGGCTCAATAGCTCCCTGCAGCAGGTGTCTGATTTGATTGCACAGTTAAACAGCGAAGGTATATCAACAGAGCGAATTATACTTCTCGGTTTTTCGCAGGGCGCCTGCCTTGCACAAGAATTTGCCGCCAGACATCCCCAAAGATTTGGTGGAGTTATCGGGCTTAGCGGCGGACTGATCGGAGAATCAGTAAATCCTGAAAATTACCCGGGATCACTGGAAAACACACCTGTACTGATCGGAGCCGGAGATAATGATCCCTGGTTCGATATGGATAGAATCCATCAGTCGGCAGATGTTTTCAGTAAACTGGAGGGTGCAGTAACCAAGCAGATATACCCCGGTAAAGGGCATGTAATTGTTGAAGATGAGGTGAAATTTGTGCGTAAACTGATTTCGTCTATTCTTCACTAACAAATGTTTTACTTTGCGACCTGTAACAGGGATATGGTACTGTTATTCAGTGTGAATTACGCAAAAAAATAGCCTAATTGTTAAGATTAAAATCTATTATGAAATGAGCTATCTCATCGATCAAACCGATTTGTTCAAAAAATTACAAAACACACGTAAAAACTCGGGAATAATATGTGCACCACTCGAAGTTGAGGATTATGTGCTCCAACCGATTGAAAATGTGTCGCCGCCTAAATGGCACCTTGCCCATACAACCTGGTTTTTTGAACAGTTGGTGTTAATGCCTCACCTGGAAGATTATAGGGAGTATCATCCCGATTTTTCTTTCCTGTTTAACAGTTATTACAATACCCTGGGAGATCGTGTACTGCGGGCTAACCGAGGTTTTATGAGCAGGCCTACGGTTGTTGAAGTGCAAAAGTACCGGACCTATGTGGACGAAAATCTGGAAAAATTATTCCAGAAATCCCTGTCACAGGATCTACTCCGAATTATTGAAATCGGAATAAATCACGAACAGCAGCACCAGGAACTGCTGGTTTACGACATAAAATATATTCTTGGCTTCCAACCTACATTTCCTGTTTATGGAAACCGGTTTATCGTTCCACACGAAAAAAATAAAAATAAGTGGATTGATGTTGAATCGGGTATGCACAAAATTGGTTCTGACGAAAGCACCTTTTACTTCGATAACGAAGCTCCCCGGCACAAAGTAAACCTTGCAGGCTGCCGAATCAGAACCAGCCTGGTTACCAATGGAGAATTCATTGAATTTATTAACGACGGCGGCTATACAAATTATAATTTATGGCTGGCAGAAGGCTGGGATTTCATCAACCAGAACGAAATCAAGGCGCCATTATACTGGCATTATAAGGATGGAAGCTGGTATTACTATACACTGAACGGTTTTAATCCGGTGGATAAGCAAGCACCTGTTCAGCATCTTTCATTATACGAAGCAGCAGCTTTTGCCGAATGGGCTGGTCACCGCCTGCCCACCGAGTTTGAATGGGAGGCCGTGGCCGGGCAGCTTGATTGGGGCCGGTTATGGGAATGGGCATCCTCTGCCTATCTGCCCTATCCTAACTATAAAAGAGTGGCTGGACCACTGGGAGAATACAACTCTAAGTTTATGCTGAATCAAAATGTACTGCGGGGGGCTTCGGTTGCCACACCTGCCGGCCATGAACGGAAAACATACCGAAATTTCTTCCATGCAAGCAGCCGCTGGATATTTTCAGGGCTTCGGTTGGCATCTGATCTTTAACCTGCATTATACACATTAAATAGCAAATGGTTTTTACCGCTTTGTTTATACTAAAGATACATCAAATAACGAATAAAATTTTATTCAGAGAATTGTCAAACGCTTCGAAATTTGCCCGTG
The DNA here is from genome assembly GCA_001564065.1 of Chitinophagaceae bacterium T5-Br10_B2g13. GTDB lineage: Bacteria > Bacteroidota > Rhodothermia > Balneolales > Balneolaceae > Rhodohalobacter. Next base: position 1,186 of record LKNA01000258.1, on the reverse strand, counting down.
GGCTGCGTTGTCTCAAAAATGGTTTGCTCAACGTACTCAGGTACGTTTCCGCCACCATTTTTTCGACGCCTTGCCCACAACCAAATTTCTTGGTGTATAATGCAGGTTAAGTCTATGGAAACATTTTTACGCGATGTGGTACGGGGGCTCTCTGCCAGTCCCAAATATATTCCATCCCAATATTTTTATGATGATAAAGGCAGTAAACTGTTTCAGCAAATTATGCAGCTGGAAGAGTACTATCTCCCTGAGGCTGAAATGGAAATCATCGAAAATCAGACAGAGAAAATCATAGTTGATTTGAAGCCATTAAACAATTGCCTGGATGTGATTGAGCTTGGAGCAGGTGACGGAAGTAAAACTCTTGCCTTCTTAAAGCATGCTTCAAATTACGGGGTCAATATTCACTATTATCCACTGGATATTTCACCTGAGATTCTTAAAACGAATGAAAAGCTGATTACTGAACATTTACCAACCATTCAGATTTCTCCATTGGCGGGTAATTATTTTGACACATTATCAAGTATACCAGAGTCAAAAAATCAGCGATTGGTACTTTTTATGGGGAGTAATATTGGTAATCTTACGGATGATGAGATTTCAAACCTACTTGAAAAAACAGGTTCGGTTTTGAAACCTTCGGATGCAATACTGATTGCATTTGACTTGAAAAAATGCCCTGGCACTATCTTAAAGGCCTACGACGATTCCAAAGGTATTACGCGTAGTTTTAACCTGAACCTGCTGCACCGGATCAACCGGGAACTTCATGCAGATTTTGATGTATCCCGCTTCGAACATTACCCGATGTACAATCCGGTTTCAGGGGCGGTTCACAGTTATCTGATCAGCCAGAATGAACAAACAGTGCAAATTGATAATGGTAATTACACTTTCGAGTTGGCTTCTTTTGAACCGATCCATACCGAAATTTCACGAAAGTTCAGCCTTTTTCAAATCGAAAAACTGTGTACAGGATCCGGATTCAATGTGTTCGGGCATTATACCGACAAAAAACAACATTACGCACTTACTCTTATTAAACAGGTGTGATGATCGCTTAAAATTTCTAAACCAAAAGAATTCTTAAAGAATCGAATTAAGTTTTACATTCTTTGCAGTCAAGTGGTATTTTTAAAAGTAGTCATCCATAAGAAAAAAACGAACTAAGTGAGCTCCATAT
>LKNA01000257.1 GCA_001564065.1 Chitinophagaceae bacterium T5-Br10_B2g13 | reverse complement strand
TGGCATCCTGAATAGCAACATGCAGATCCCAGAACGTGTAAGATTCCGGAACTTCAATGACGCGCCAAATTTCCGGCTCTATATAGTGTAGTGATATCTTAAAACGAAAGATTTTTGACTGTTGTTTACTCATTATGATAGTATTTGAGATATAACGCCCTGATGTTTATGTGATACAGCAGGAGTTTGAAATTCAGTAAAATTTATAAAAAGTCTTCACAAAATACGTTGTTCTGTCTTGAAGGTACTCAATTTTGAGCGCTCATTTTTCAATGATTTCAAGTGCTTTCTTCAATGCATCCTCAGAGGGGACGGCGATGTCCGGAGATACGCCAACCTTATCAATCCGGTGGCCGTCTGCGGTCATATAATCGGCAACCGGTACGAAAAGTGTGAATGTGTCATCAACCGGAATCCGCTCACCGCTTAACATTGCTCCAGCCGTCTGTTCACCGATAATGGTGGCGGACCCTGACTCCTTTATCAAGTGTACGAACGGCTCACTTGCGCTCGCGGTATTTCCATCGGCGAGTATATACACATCACCCCCAAAAACCGGATCAGAATGAGGTGGAAGAATCATTCTGGCAGCCCCATTGGTATGGAGCAAGTTCGTGAATCCGTCGAGGCTGAAATCCTGAAGAACCGCTATCTCGTTAAGCTGTTTTTTTGTGGGATAATCTCCATGCACTGCGAACCATTTTCTGGTGAGATAGACGCCGGTATCCATCATCCGGTTTGTCAGATACCTGCCAAGGATAACAACGGATGGAAAAGAACCACCTTGGTTTCCGCGAATATCAATGATCAGGTTTTCATAGTCTCCGGAATGAATCCTGCGAACAGCGCTGATCATATCTTCTTCATCTATATTAAACGTCTGAACATTGAGAATTACAGTTTTGCCGTCATGATCTGTAACTTCAATCAGGGCAATTTTTTCTGTACCTGTATCATCTTCCCTGATTTTTTCCAGTCGGTAGTGTGTAAAAGGAAGATCCGCTTTATACCGCATCCTGTTAAATTCGCGTAAAAATTCATCATCCGTGAGGCCGTTCCACTCCTCAGCCCGTAAGGCCTTCACAAAGTTTGTCCACTCATCGGTTTCAAGAAAAGCGGGATTGGCAATGGCCATCTCACTCACCCCAATAATGCGTTCAATCAGCGCTGCCCGGGTCGAATCCTGTTCCTCGTTCATTGAATCAACTGCAGGATCAGGGACTATGCCGGGCTCAAAATTTAGTGTTGTTGTCAGTATGCATAGTGCAAGCAGGATTATCTGAATATTCATCATTCATTTTTTAGATTCGGTTTTGAGAGTTCAACATTTTAATAAACAACGGTCCCGAAAACTGCTTTTTGTGACAAAGCTGAAGATTTTTTGATGAATATGTATGCCGGCCGATTGCGTGCGGTAAGGCGGCATGGAATTTTATTCAGGTACGTAAGAGGAGGAAACCGGTATATGCCGGTCTAAATGCGCAATGTAGGCTTCTCTTTTCCTTGTGTTGCCAACAACTTTATCTATCACTTCCGGGTTCGCCAGGTATGATCTGTGAACTCTGTGCGCACCGGGTATCTGCGCACTGACATCTTTAAGGGCTGAACGAATAACGGAACGCTCAATGGAACCCTCTTCTAAATAATAGAGGGAGACGTAATTCTGTTCAGCTTCCGCAATAAGAAAATCTTCGGACCGGAACTGTACTGTCTCTCCCCGATTTTTCCCCTGAATGGTCAGTACCGGATCGATTTCTGTAGTTTGTTCCCGGATTGTCATTTCTTTATTCAGATACCATTTATAATAAATCAAACAGATCGGCAGCAGGACGGGCACATAAGGAAGACCGTACCAAAACAGAAAATAGAAATAGCTATAAACGTCGGGGCTGATTCCGTTTATGACCCATACATTGTAAAAATAGCAGGCAGACAGGATGGTGAAGATAAGCAGTGTCTTTGAAATCAATTCAAATTTGAGATTCCAGGAATGGGTTATCCTTTGATACATCTCCTTTTCAAGCATATAAAAAAGATAAAAAGGGATCATGATACAGAGAGCATAGCCGGAAAGGCGCAGATATTTGAAGGTGGCACTGTACTCTGCTGTCTCGGAAGCTCCAAGAAAAAATATGATAACGAAAAACTGAACGACAACGAGAAAAGAGAGCAGCAATACCCGTTCTGATGTCATCACATAGGGGTACTCTATGTCAGGACTGCTGCGGGAAAGTACGTTAGATTTCATTTGAGTTATGAACGTAAATAACGGTTGGTAACTGGCCGGCTTTAGTGGTGTGCCTGGAAGGTATTTGACGAATACATGTGTATCAGCACAGTAAACATATAATTCCGCGACTGACCTGGTATCACTCAAGCAGCCTCAGAATATTTGATTTCTTTGCTATTCGCAAATGCATGCGATTACCGATCATATTCCGGGACTACTTGGGAGCGTTCGATTTCTCTTGTTTGTCCAGCAATTTGATAAATAATGACATAGAGCTTTTGAATGTAAAGTAGTATTTAGCTGAGTAGAACGTAAACAGAAAAAATGCCAGGAAGACAGATAATCCAAAACTAAGGCTGAACCAGTTTGGATCTGCACCATAACCAATGAATGCAACAATTGTAAAATACGCGAATGAAATTATTCCAATTGCAGCAAACCATAAAAAATGCCTTGTTTCACTGATCAGTTTCTGAGCAAATTCACGAAACTCCCCATTTTTTAACAACTGTTTGTCTTTATACGAAAGCAGGTAGTAAGAGGTCTTCTTTAACTGATCTGCAAAAAACTCTTCAATTGATTCCTGAGTGATCAGTTTAGTGTCATTAGAATTGATGTTTTTAATCATAACAAATTATTTAAGGAGAACTCATTTCCGGCATGTTTTACAAGTGAATATTCGATTTATCTGATATACACATGTGCGCCCTTTTGGCAAATATTCTGCGTGCCGAACGTCTTGAAAAAATGGGATAATTGAGGCTCTGGCTACGTTTTAGGTAAATGTGAGTACTAATCAAACATTACATGTAATAAAACCAAATGAACCCTGCCCCGATCAATATAACCGCTGCCCCTGCTATCCGGGCTATCAGAATGGATTTTTTTAACCCGAGCATGCCGACTGTCTCCGGAGTTGAAAAGGGCAAGACTAGTATCGTACATCCAATCAGCATGGTTCCGGCACCTGCCATTAAAACAATAACTGATTCGCTAATGAAATCTGATAGTACAAACGGGACCAGAATCAGGGAAAATACAGTCATTAAAACTGTAATTCCTAAAACCAGCTTTAAAAATAAGTGACTATAGCGGATAAAAGAGTCATTGAACTCTCTCAATTCTTGTTCATGTTCAGGAAGGACATAAAATGACTTTTCAGAAGGATTTCGACCCAGACGATCTAACGACAGAAGTTTCACTTCCTTTACCTGTTCACTCTCCCGATTTGTCCAGATACACCGCTGTTTATTCATAATAGTACGTTAAGTATTAATCGAATAATATCTGATATTTCTGATTTTTGCAATAGTCCTAAACCTACTTAAATAGCTCAGGGAGCCGGTTTTGAACGAAATCTCACATGGCAGGCATCTAACATCAAACAACAATTTTCCGGCACTATGCGGCATAAAGGAGTGCTTTGGACTTTTCTACTTCTTCTTCGAAAAGAGGATTCTGGAATTCATTTAGATGTATTAAATCAACCGGTCTGGTGCAAATCTCTTCAAGTCTTTTTTAAAGTCCATGTATTAATCAAATGCTCCGTCAAACCCCGTTCTGTTGAAATGCACTAAAAAATCCGGGTCGCTACCTTGAGATATCTTCCCGGTAACTACGGAACCGAAAACATAGAGCTCTATAACCTGAATGGCCATACAGACTTGCCCCAGCTCTTTCGTTTTAAGAACTGGTACCTTCTTTCTCCTGGATTAAAACTTCAGCTGGGATACCAAGCTTTCGGTACAGGACTTTAATTTGACGTAGCGAAAGTGATCGTTTACCAGATAGAATTTCACTCGCCCGTGATTTCGAACCAAAAATTTTAGCTAAATCTTTTTGCCCCATTCCAAGCTGCTCCATTCTAAACTTAATCGCTTTAACCGGCTTTGGTGCTTCAATGGGGAAGTTCTTTTTTTCGTATTCATCCACTAAAATTTCCAATATTTCCAATACGTCACCTTCTATACTTCCGGGTTTGGCGTCAAAGATTTCTTCGATACGATCTAATGCGTTTTGATAATCGGCTTCGGTATGTATGGGTCGAATCTGCACAATTAATATCCGCTTCAATTTGTCGTTGCATCAATTTTATCGTATTCGGCATGAGTACCAACAAAATGAATGAATACCTGTCCATAGTCGTAATACATTTTTTGACTACCAGCCGGCAGGTATTGCCCTTGATATTGAAAACCACCCGATTATCAGGAAGAATGCTGGCGTATAGATATTTATTCTTTAAATCAGAAGTTGATTCCCATCTAGAGTTTTCTGCTTCAGAATATTTGAATTCTTTATAAGCCGCAAATTCGGGCTATTTATGGCCTTCATCCTCAATCTTCTCTTCCGCTATATGGGCGATATCCTCATCCAGAATCCACCCTTTGGAAACGGCATGGCGGGCGGCTTCGATCGTATCAGTGACCAGCATCATTTCAACCCCCAGCTTTTCGATTTCCGCCTGAATGTTGAGGACTCTATCATGACTGGCCGGATCCACATCACGAATGTAAACCATTTTGACCCTGCCGGGAAAGTCCCGGATCACCTGAAGGTATATTTCGGCATCGTGCTGGCCTGAATCGCCAATCAGGATAAATGGAATATCCCGGATGATGTCGAACACTCTTTCTATTTGAGCTAGCTTATGCTCTGAATGGCTGCCGGCTATCCACTGCTCCCGGGACAACCCGATATCTCTCAGCATCAACGGACCTTGTGGAAAATTGTGAACGGTCATCAGTTCCCGCAGAAAATCGTACAGGTTCCACGGGGAGCTCGAGACGTAGAAGAAAGGGTTGTTCTCTT
>LKNA01000256.1 GCA_001564065.1 Chitinophagaceae bacterium T5-Br10_B2g13 | reverse complement strand
TCACGATCTCGGAATAGTTTTTTTCCAAATTCTAACTCCGGTAAAATAATATTAGCTTTGGTATCACTATCAATTTTAATTGTTCGATATAGTTCATCAGTGTAACATTGATCATCATTAATTCCAGAATATCGGTATGGATTCTTTAAAACTTGAATTTCAGACGTTAAATTAATTGCCTCAAAAGCTCCTACAAATGGATTTTCTGATATACTTTCTAAATACTTTCTTTTATCAGGTCTGACTATAACATCTATATCGCCAGCTTTTCTTAATCCTAAAATTTCAAGTAGTGTACCTCCAACAAAAATAACCTCGTCATTCTTAATATTGTACTCTTCAAGCAAGTCAAGTGCCTTCAGTAAGGTTTTGTAATCAACACCCATAGTATATATTAGTCATTACTTTTATTTTTTAATTTTAGCCATTATTATTTTGAGATTTTTGACAAACCAATAAACCTATCTATTTTACAAACCTCACTCAAATAGAATTAGAAAAACAACCATAATTATAAATATCTATATATTCATAATATTATTTTTAAATTAATCATTTTGTGACTTTAACTTTTCTCTCTGAGGTTTTTCGATCGGTAGAATTTCTTCTTTCTTATAGGAAAGAGCGAGTGATACATTTTTCGCATCTCTTGCAAGCTTCCTTAGGCCATCCGGCTCGAGTGAAGCGGCATGGTCTGTTCCTTTCCAAGTACGATCTAAGGTATAATGTCTCTCTATAACTTCAGCACCAAGCGTCATCGCTGCAATATCTGCTGCTATGCCAAGATGGTGACCTGAGAAACCAACTTTTTTTACTTTGCCACCGAACTCCTCTTTCAATCTTGTGATTTCGTACAATCCAATATCTTCAAAAGGTACCGGGTATCCTGAAGTACAACTGTAAATCACCAGTTGATCAATTCGATTATGCTCTTTAAAGAATTGTATAATCTGTTTTTCCTCTTCCCTTTTTGTCATTCCAAAAGATAGATGCACTTCCCCATTATAGTCATCACAAAGTACCTCCAACATTGGAAAGTTTGTGTTGCAAGCAGAGGGTACCTTTATCCCAATAGGTTTTAATGATGCAATCTCTTGTGCAGATGTCACATCCCAGACAGATGTACCATACTCAACCTCAAACTCCTCACACCACGCTTTCAGTTGCCTATGCTGATCCAGGTCAAACTCTAAATATTCTCTATGCTTACCATATGTCTCTCCATAAGAGTTGACAGGGTTTGGATGGGGTGAATTATATTGCTCTTCACTTAAATATTCTTTGTTGTTTCTTTTCTGGAATTTTACCGCATCAACTTTGCAAAATTTTGCAGCCATCATAATCATCTCATGGGCGATCTCCATTTCACCTTTATGATTACATCCGATTTCTGCAACTACCTTTGGTGCTATTTTTGATTTATTCATGAAGTTATTAATTAACTATTTGTTTGTTAAACTTTTAATTTGATTAAATATGTATAATCTAAAATTGCAACAAAGATTTTTTTTCATCTCAATCAAACAAACTTATTTTATTAAATTCCTTACTACTCTGAAGTAGCTCATCATAGGTACCCTGTTGCGTAATTATCCCTTTATTCATCAGGTAAATCATATCGCACTTCTTCACGGTGGTAATGCGGTGAGCGATCATAATGATAGTACGGTCGCCACGCAGTTTCTCGATCGCTTCAATTACAAACTTTTCTGTAATATTATCGAGCGCAGAGGTCGCCTCATCCATAATGAGAACCTGCGGATTGTCGTAGAGTGCCCGGGCGATGCCGATCCGCTGTCGCTGACCGCCCGAAAGTCGCACGCCGTCCTCGCCAATTATGGTGTTCAGTCCGTCGGGCAGGTCTGCCAACACTTTCCCTAACTGTGCCGCCTTCACCGCCGCCTCAATTTTTTTGTCCGAAATCTCCTCTTTGGAAACCCCGAAGGCAATATTGCTCCGGATGGTGTCGTCCGAGAGGTAGATAAACTGCGGGATGTAGCCCACGTTGTTCTGCCACTCCCTCTTGCGGGCGAGCATGTTCACCCCGTCAATCCGTACCTCGCCGCTTGTCGGCTCCAGCAGCCCCAGCACCAGGTCCACAATGGTCGACTTCCCCGCGCCCGACTCTCCCACAAAGCCCACGGCGCTCCCTTTCCGGATGAAGAGGGAGACATTTTTCAGGGCAAGGGTGTCCGCATCGGGGTAGCGGTAATCAATATTGCTGAGGGTAATCTCCTTTTCAAAGGGGAGTTTCTCCATGTTCCGGTTCTCCGCGCGGGCCCGCTTGGTCTCTTCCTTCATCTCTTCCAGGTCTTCATGCACCGACTGCAGCGATTCAATATAGTAGCGCAGCTTGGTGATTTCCGTCACTATATGGCTGGAGGAGGGGATCAGTCGCACCGCGGCGCCGCCGAACAGGGCGAGGATGGGGATAATGGTGGATATCTCGCGCCCCTGCCACACCATAAAAAAGGCGATGAAGATCATCCCGCCCACCGCCAGAAATTCAATAACGGGCCGGCTGGCGTAGGAGGCCACGTTTTTATAAATCTGTGCATTCACCAGGTTACCCAGGTACTCACGCATCCGATTCATAAAAAGCGGCTGGCGGTTCATTACCGTAATATCTTTAATCCCCCCGATTCCCTCGTTCACCCCCTGGATCATGCGCTTTCTCTCCTGCGCGGCAATTTTGCCGAAATAGGTCATCCGTTTTTTAACGAACTTCAGGATCAGCCCGCCGCCGCCGCCGATTACCGCAAAAGAGACCAGCGTTACCACAGGCTCCACGTAAAAGAGGAAGAGAAACACGCCTGATACCATCACCACGTCCATGCTGATTTTCAGCACCGGCATCATAATGTTGTTGGTAATCAGGTTTGTTTCGGTGGTGACGTTTCGGATCAGCTCTGCGCTGTTGCGGCCCAGGTGGAAGGTGTAGGGGGCCGAGAGGTATGATTCGTAGAGCCGGGTAGAGATGTAGGAGTAGCGGTTCATTACAAACTTCGATTTAATGTATTTGAACCAGACCAGGTAGATGGTTTTTACCAGGAAGATAACCACAAGTGCCAGTCCACCATAAACAAGAAGGTCGCGGCTGGTGGTAATGCCCACCGCGGCGGCAACGGGCCCAAGAATGTCGTTCTCGAGGATGTAGGAGGGGTCGGACACAGCGCTTACAAACACCGGCAGCATCCCTATGCCGGCCACCTCAATCAGTGCTCCGACCATCATCAGCCCGAAAAGCATCGTCAGCTTCCACTTATCCCCCGGCGGAAGGATCTCTAATAGTTTTTTAAGTGTATCCGTCATGTTTTCACATCTTTTTATCTAAAGAAGAATATACATTTTTTCGTACGTCCATGAAATTCAGGGTTCCCCGGCATGCGCCGGGACCGAAAAAACACCGGCAGGGTTCAGTAAATCACTTCGTCAGTTCGAGTCCCTATTACTTTCGGGAAGAACTCAACCAGTCAGAGTTCGGCTTACAGGCAAGCTCAATGTGACGGTTTAAATTACATCCCATCGGGCGACTGACAGGAACTCTCTACCGACCATACTCTGTCAGGTCTGCTCACTTTTCAAATCCGAACTCAACATATCCTTAACCAGTAAATCGAGGTCGTACTCCGGTTCCCAGCCCAGGTTTTCTTTGGCTTTCGTCGGGTCACCCAGTAGCATCTCTACCTCAGTGGGGCGGAAATACCTGGGGTCTACTTCTATCACGGCTTCGCCGGATGAAAGCTGAAAAGCCGGTAGTTTTTTCGTATTTGCCTTCATCAACGGAATCAATAATACCCATTTCGTCAACACTTTCACCTTCGTAGCAGAGATTGATACCCACTTCAGCAAAAGCGTGGGTCATAAAATCACGCACCGTTGTTGTAACACCGGTGGCAATAACAAAATCTTCCGGCTCCTCCTGCTGAAGCATCAGCCACATGGCTTCTACGTAATCTTTGGCGTGCCCCCAGTCTCGTTTGGCATCCATATTTCCAATGTAGAGTTTATCCTGTAAACCAAGGGCAATTTTAGCCACAGCTCGGGTAATTTTTCGAGTAACAAAAGTCTCCCCTCTTTTCGGAGATTCATGATTAAACAGGATACCGTTGCAGGCATACATGCCGTACGCTTCGCGGTAGTTAACCGTAATCCAGTACCCGTAGAGTTTGGCGGCTGCATAGGGAGAACGGGGGTAAAAGGGAGTGGTTTCGCTCTGTGGGGTTTCCTGTACAAGCCCGTACAGCTCAGATGTGGATGCCTGGTAAATTCGTGTCTTTTTTTCTAATCCCAACAATCGCACGGCTTCCAATACCCTGAGTGTGCCGAGTGCATCCACGTTCGCGGTATATTCGGGTGTATCAAAGCTAACCTGTACGTGGCTTTGTGCCGCGAGGTTGTAAATTTCATCCAGCTGAGTCTCCTGGATGATCCGGGTCAGATTCAGGGAATCAGTCATATCCCCGTAGTGTAGAAAAAAAGTCTGATCTTCGGTGTGTGGGTCCTGGTATAGATGATCAATTCTGTCGGTATTAAATGAGCTGGACCGCCTTTTAATACCGTGTACTACGTACCCTTTATTCAATAATAATTCTGCAAGATATGCGCCGTCTTGTCCTGTAATGCCTGTAATGAGAGCGGTTTTTGGTCTGCTCAACTTCCCTTTTTTAATAGTTATTTAAATCTTTCTAATATTTCGGCTAAATATAGCCATGGTTTACACGGAATGCCAACCTTTGCCCTGTTTTATTATCGTGCAGAATGAATGTTCCGCGGAGGTATTCATTCGATTTTTTTAATGGGTTTGTATAACAACTTTTCGCTGACAACAAACATCATTGCTACTCATTTTCCCGCCCAGGGGTAAAAATTGTGTAATGGTCTCTATTTTACAAAACCAATAAACAACCCACTTCGAAAATATTCAAAAACCTCAATAAACTAATCGCCTCAGGGTAACTTCATTGTTTAAGAACCTCTCAACCCGGGGTTTCATTGCATTCCACCCCGGGCTAATAATATTACGCCCCTCCGGGGCTGGGG
>LKNA01000255.1 GCA_001564065.1 Chitinophagaceae bacterium T5-Br10_B2g13 | reverse complement strand
CCTCCTATAAACAGTACGATCCCGCTCCGCGTTACAACGCCCGTGATGTTGCCGTGATGCGTGCCCATATGGAGGGCGCGGTTGCGGTACTCGGTTCGGCCACGCCGGGAATGGTATCGGTGAAGGCCGTGAAAGAAGAAAAGCACGATCTGCTTCACCTGCCGCTTCGCCCCACCGGCAGCATGCCAGAAGTTCGTATTCTGAATATGATCGAGTATAAATCTGCCATGCGCGGTCCGCTGACTGTGGAACTCCATCAGGAAATTGAAAAGAGTCTTGAGCGAAAGGAGCAGGCAATTCTGCTCTTTAACCGGCGCGGATATGCTTCCTACATGCAGTGCGAAGACTGCGGCCATATTCCACAGAGCCCGGAAAGTTCTACAAGTCTCACCTATCATAAAAAGAAGAATATTCTGCTCTGTCACTACAGCGGCTACTCGCGGCGGGCGGACACGCAATGTGAGTTATGCGGATCAAAAAACCTGAAGACCAAAGGGAGCGGCACTCAACAGGTGGAGGAGGAGATTGCGGAACTATTTCCCGATGCGCGACTGCTGCGGATGGACCGCGATACCACATCCGGAAAACATGGACATCAAAAAATTTACCAGACCTTTCTGAAAGGCGAAGCGGATATTCTGATCGGAACGCAGATTGTGGCCAAAGGGCTCGACTTTCCCAACGTGACTATTGTGGGGGTGATCAACGCCGATACGGAGCTGGCGTTTCCATCCTTCCGGTCGGGTGAAAGGATGTACCAGCTTTTGAGCCAGGTAGCGGGTCGGGCCGGCCGCGCCGAAAAACCGGGCGTGGTATATGTGCAGACCTGGAAACCGGATCATCCCGCTATACGATGTGCAAAAACCCACGATTTTAAGGCGTTTTCACGCCAGGAGCTGGCCGACCGCCAAATGCTGATGTTTCCTCCTTTTTCTCGCATGGTGGTGTTTCAGTTCAAGAGTCCGTCGTGGAGTAGTGTGCAGCTAATAGCCGAAAAATTTTGCGATGCCGTCCGTCTGGTGATTGGTGATGAGCCGGTATCGGGCCCGTCACCCTCGGTTATCGAGTGGATGAATGGCCAGTACCGCTGGGAGGCCAACATCAAGCTGAGCCGTACATTCAACGCCCACAACATCGAGCATATTCTGAATAACATATTTCAAAAGTACGACGCCATGAAGCCCAAGGGAGCCAGTAAGGTCCGGATCAATGTGGATGTGGATGCGGTGGAGTGAGTCAGGTAGAGAGATACCATAGCTTGAAACAATTTATAATTAAATGACTAAGATGTTCTAACAATGATAACGGCTTTGGAAACTGTATTGAGATTATCAGAATCACACAGCTAAATGATTGAGTAACCAAAAAGTTTGTTGCGCATTACCTTTGTAGAATGACTATCTTGTCTGATCGCAACAAAAATGACAAATCTATCTTTTTGATTCATTTTTCGAAACATATCGGGCTATTCCTCCTGCTGGTATTTACTGGTTCGTTCATAAGCGAATCTGCGACGGCGGCGTACAGCTTATTAAATCTGTCCGGTATTCAGATACCAGCTGCCGGCGAATCTATATACTGTAAGTCCGGTTATGTTCAATCTGTAAACGTTTCAAACTCATCTCGTGAGTTCGATCAAGAACAGGATGGCTTGCCGGACCGGAGTCCGAAAACACTTCTTACGAACAACTGCCACTCAAGTCTTCAGCTGTTGGCATCAGATTCTCCTGAACTGCATCGTTCTGAATCGCAAATACTGCTCAGCAGCTCTATATTATTATTGTCTTCTCAACTTTTTGTTGATTTAATTGCCGACCCTCCCCGTAGAAGATAGATTCTACCCCTCCCGCCTTTAGTTCTATCTAACTTTCTGCAGACTATGCTCCTGGAAAATTATATCCGGTTTCAGCGATATGTTTTTTGGCTTCATGGTATGCACTCATCAAACAGCAATTAAATTGTTATGAAGCAATCATTTATCCGATCAATACTTTTTATATCTCTATTTCTCACCGCTATCACTTTCCTCTCTTGCAGTAGTGATAACCGAAACGACATAGAATCTCGTGCGCAGCTCCCCGGTATGGCAGAGGCCGGGCAAGAAGCAGATTTACCGGATGCCCCGGATTTTACTCTCGAATCACTGGATGGCACGGACTTTACGCTCACCGATCATAAGGGGAAAGTTATTTTACTCAATATCTGGGCCACCTGGTGTCCGCCATGCAGAGAAGAGATTCCGGATTTCATGGAAATACAGGAAGAGATGAAAGACGATGGAGTACTATTTGTGGGGGTTGCAACCGACCGTGAAGGCTGGGAGGTGGTGCGGCCCTTCGCTAAGGAGTTCGGAATCAACTATCCCATTATGGTAGATAATGGCGTGGTTACCCATAAATATGGACCTATTCAGGGAATCCCGATGAGCTTTATCATCAATCGAATGGGGCAGGTTGAATATATGCTTCCAGGGATGGTGACGAAAGAGATGCTCAAACCTCTGATTGTTGAATTGGCCGAGCGAGAAGTGAAATGAAGAATGACATGAAAACGGTTAAAACATTCAGTCTGTTACTGAATCTGCTTCTTCTCTTTACACTTCTGAATAATAATGCTTCGGCACAAGGTTTTGTAGAAGGTAGCGGATTTATGGATTCCACTCTGGACAGGGTGGAAGTGAGCGTTATGTCCAGGCATGATGTGCTTGTGAGCGGTGATGAAGCCGTGATTATAATTATGATGGACATTGAGGAAGGTTGGCATTTGAATGCGAACGCCCCCACATTTGATTACCTGATCGGTGTGGAGCTTAAAATGGATCCCGGAGATCTGGGTATGGTCTCAGATATACAGTATCCAAAACCGCTTCAGTATGAATTCGATTTTGCAGGTGATGAACTGGCTGTTTATGAAAATGAAGCCCCGATTCTTCTCAAAATAATGACATCAGGCGATTTATCGCCGGGTGAGTATCACGTATCCGGAGAGCTGCAGCTTCAGGCATGCAGTGACTCGGTTTGTCTGGCACCGGCTACAACCGGTGTGGAGTTCACGATTCAGATCGGTAATGAAGCAATCTTGTCTGAACAGGCAAGCCGAATTGATAATCTTACGGAGAGCGGAGCCTTTGATTCTGCATCAGCAGCGCAGAATCAAATTGCGGACATGTTTAGTGAAAAAGGGTTTTTGTGGGCATTCGCTGGAATCTTCCTGATCGGACTGGCCCTCAATCTTACACCTTGCGTTTATCCCATGATGTCTGTTACGGTGTCTCTTTTTTCCGGTAAGCAGGCCTCAGGAGTGGGGTCGAGATTTAGAGGGGCATTGGTGTACGTGCTTGGTATTGTGTCAATGTATAGCCTGCTTGGGGTTTTTGCCGCATACACAGGCAGTCTGTTCGGAAGCTGGCTTCAAAGTCCGGTAGTATTAGGGTCGATAGGCTTGCTGCTGCTCTTGCTTTCGCTGAGTATGTTTGGCTTCTATGAACTGCAGCCTCCTGCATGGCTGATGCAAAAAATGGGAAAAACACAACAAATGGCCGGTCATGCAGGGCTTTTTCTATCCGGGCTGCTGGTGGGGGTATTTGCCGCACCGTGTATTGGTCCGCCGATTATTGCACTGCTTGCCTTCGTGGGTGCTCAGGGAAGTCCGTTGTTCGGTTTCTTTACGTTTTTTGTGATGGCTCTCGGTCTGGGATTTCCATATCTGATTCTGGGAACGTTCAGCGGAGCACTCCAAAAACTCCCGCAATCGGGAGAATGGATGATCTGGATCAAAAAACTTTTTGGAGTAATTCTGGTTGGAGTAGCTCTATTCTATCTGGCACTCGCATTCTTTCCGGCATTCTCATTTCATGTGATAGTCATTTCGGTTATAACAGGGGGAGTTTATCTCGGATTTCTGGAGTCGTCAGGAGATAAAAAAGGAGCCTTTGTCTGGATAAAACGTGCTGCTGGAATTGGCGCACTCGGGATCGGTTTACTTTTGGTTCAAAATCTTCAAAAAGAGAGCATTGAGTGGGAAAACTATGATCTCATGATAATTGAGCAGGCCGGGGCAGAAGGTGTACCGGTGATCATCGACTTTTATGCCGATTGGTGTATTCCCTGTCTTGAGCTCGAGCGCAGAACATTTACAGACAGAGAGGTGATTCGTCAGACTGAATCGTTCCTCAGAATGAAAGTAGATCTCACGCATTTCGATTCCGAAGAAGCCGCAGAGCTGCGCAGCAGATACAATATCGCAGGCGTTCCAACCATCCTGTTTTTAGATGTAAATGGAGATGAGGTGACCGAAGCGAGAGTGGTAGGTTTTGAAGCTCCGGAACGCTTTCTCAGGCGGGTGGCAAAAGCTGATGATCGCCCGTAGTACTCATCAAACTAATTAATCATATCAAAATTAAAATAAATGATGAATAAACAAGAAAAGACAGCATCAAAATGGAAGAAAGGCTTGGTGGAGTGGGGAGTCATTGGTGGAGTTATTGCCATACTCTATTTCACAGGATTACACACCCAAGTGCTGGGAACCATGCAAAGAGCCATGCTATGGACGGGCTTTTTCGATGCCAAGCCCATGGTTACAAATACAGAAGGTCCGGTACTTTCCAGTCAGGACTATCGATTCAGTATGGTCACATCTGAAGGGGAGTTAGAAACACTTGGTGAATACGAGGGTGCGGTTACTTTTGTTAATGTGTGGGCATCATGGTGCCCGCCATGTATAGCTGAAATGCCGACGATTGAAACACTCTATCAGGATCTGCAAGACCGGGAGAATATCCGGTTTATACTGCTTTCCATGGATGAGGATAGGGATCGCGCTACGAACTTTATGGAGGGAAGAGATTTTACACTGCCCTATCAATTTCCGGAATCTGCGATTCCCTCAGCACTGCGAAGCAGTGTACTCCCCACAACTTACGTGATTTCAAAAGACGGACAAGTTATTTATGAAAAGCAGGGAATTGCAGATTACAGCTCCCCGGCATTCCGTGACTGGCTGATAGAGCTCAGTGAGGAATAAACATAAACAAATAGGATTT
>LKNA01000002.1 GCA_001564065.1 Chitinophagaceae bacterium T5-Br10_B2g13 | reverse complement strand
GATTGCGGATCGGATCTGGAGAAAATGCCTTCCAAGTAAGCTGCAGAAAATGTGAAAAATCTCAAGATAGAGTATTTAGCACGCCTTCCGAAACTCCTGTGTAGATAAAGAAAAAGCCCCGACAAACATGCCCGGGCTTCTCATTATTTTGGAAATATAAATCCTACTTCTTCCCTTTCTCATCAATTAGCTGAACCGCATCTCCCATAGTTACTTTTTCCGGCTCTGTTCCTTTCGGAAGTGAGACATTTTTCTTGCCATATTTTAAGTATGGTCCGTATCGGCCGGTCATCACTTTAACGGGCTTATCCGTTTCAGGGTGATTCCCAAGTTCTGCTATTGTAGAACTTCCGCGGCTGCCTTTGCCTTTCTCTTTTAGCAGTGCAACAGCTCTGTCGAGGTCTACAGTAAGAACGTTGTCATCTTTTTTCAATGATTTGAATGTCCCGTCGTGCAATACAAAAGGCCCGTAACGCCCAACGCCGGCTTTCACTACTTTACCCGTTTCAGGGTGTTCACCCAGTGTACGCGGCAGTTCCAGAAGCGAAACAGCCAAGTCAAAATCAACATCATTGGGCTTCATACCCTTCAACAGTGAAACTCGTTTCGGTTTTTTATTCTCTTCGGTTACCTCTCCAAGCTGAACATATGGTCCATAACGGCCATTGAGTACATAAACCGGTTCATCTGTTTCAGGATGGTTTCCAAGTGATTTAGGTCCCTCTTTCTCCGCTTGCATCAACTCTCTAATCTTTTCAGCTGATAGCTCGCCGGGATCAAGATCTACAGGGAGTGAGGTGGTTACCTCTTCTCCGTCTATTTCACCCTTCACGTATGGTCCGTAACGGCCAACATGAACCTGCATGCCGTTAAGTCCTTCAATCGGAAGGTCCAGTACTCGGGCTTCTTGTGGATCAATTTTGTCTTCCCTTTGATCAACTTTTTCTTTCAGGCCATCCTTGCCTTTATAGTAGTCATCCAGATATTTAACTGGATCATATTTTCCTTTTGCAATTTGATCCAGTTTGTCTTCAAGTGCTGATGTAAAGTCACTGTCTACAATTTCAGGAAAGTGTTTCTCAAGCAGCGCCGTAACAGCAAAAGCGGTGTATGTAGGGACGAGGGTTTTGCCTGCCTTTTGCGCATATCCGCGATCCTGAATAGTACTGATAATGGTAGCATACGTACTTGGCCGGCCTACACCTCGTTTTTCAAGCTCTTTAACCAGGGTAGCTTCCGTAAATCTTGCGGGTGGTTTTGTTTCGTGAGAAATGGATTCCAGATCGTGCAGGTCTATGTTTTCGCCTTTATCCATTTTTGGCAAAAAGTTTTCCTGATTCTCAAGCGCTTCATCGGGATCGTCGCTCCCTTCCACATAGGCTCGGAAGTAACCCGGGAATAAAATCTTTTTCCCGTTTGAACGGAAATCAGCTTCGGTATCATCTTTTTTAGCAGTGATGGTTACATTGGTGAATTCCAGCTCAGCTTCTGCCATCTGAGTAGCAATTGTTCGCTTCCAGATCAGATCGTACAGTTTAAATTGTCTGCCGCTCAGTTTTGATTTTTCCGGATGGACGAAGCTTGATCCTGCAGGGCGGATAGCCTCATGTGCCTCCTGTGCGCCTTTCGATTTTCCGTAGTTTCGAACACGTTTAAAGAGATACTCTTCTCCATACTGTTTCTCAACTTCATTTCGGGCAGCGTTAATTGCCTGACCGGAAAGACTCATGGAATCGGTACGCATGTAGGTAATCAAACCGTTTTCGTACAGTTTCTGAGCGATACTCATTGTGTCACGTGCCGAAAAGCCGAATTTGCGGTTGGCTTCCTGCTGCAGGGTAGAGGTGATAAACGGTGGTGCCGGGTTTCGTTTTTGAGTTTTGACGTCAATGTCAGTTACTGACCAGTCCGCCTCATTCAGCAGATCTCTTAGCTTTTCTGAATCCTCTTTTAACAGAAGTACAACACTATCCGGTTTTTTTAATTTGCCGGTGTTTTCGTCAAAATCTTTTCCGCTGGCCAGCCGCTTTCCATTCAGATGCGTCAGATCTCCCGGGAAAGAGTTCTTTTTATCACCCTCTTTGGAGAGTTGAGCCTTCAGGTCAAAATAAGTGGCCTTTCTGAATTTCATTCGTTCACGTTCACGCGAAACAAGAAATTCTACGGCTACAGACTGTACACGACCTGCAGAAAGGCCGGGTGCAATTTTTTTCCAAAGCAGGGGGGATATGGTATAACCGGCAAGCCGATCCAAAATCCGTCGGGTTTCCTGGGCGTGAACCAGGTTCATGTCAATATCCCGGAAGTTCTCGAGCGCACTTTGTATCGCCTCTTTTGTGATTTCGCGAAACACCATTCGTTTTACCGGCACTTTCGGTTTCAGAAGTTCTGTTAAATGCCATGAAATGGCTTCACCTTCGCGATCTTCATCCGTTGCAAGGATTAACTCATCGGCATCTTTCAGCTCTTTTTTAAGCTTGGTAACAATCTTCTTTTTACCGGAAGGGGTTACATAAAGTGGGTCGTACCGGTTATCAACGTTGATCCCTAAATTTGCCCAGTCCTCTTTTTTATATTTAGCGGGTATCTCTTTGGCTGACGAAGGCAGATCGCGAATGTGGCCCATAGAGGAATCTACAACATATCCTTTGGGCAGATATTTCTTGATTGTTTTTGTTTTTGTAGGGGACTCAACTATTACTAACGATTTCATGAAATATATTTTCTTCAGGTTGACCGGCAAATTCTGCCGGTATGAGCTACAGCCAAATTAGAAGATCAGAGTTCGCTGATCAGTTCAAACAACTCTTCGGCATGTGCTTTGGTGTTAATCTTTTCGATAATTCCCAATACGGTTCCATCCGTATCCAGGATAAATGCTGAACGGGAAGGGGCATTAAATGTTTTTCCGTACATCTTTTTTTCAACGATAGAGTCTGTTGCTTCAGCAAACTTATAGTCAGGGTCCGATGCGAGGGTATAATTAATGTCCAGTTTTTCCGCGTAATTTTTATGAGAACCGCAGGTGTCTTTACTCACAGCCACGAGGTTAAAACCTTTCTTGTCAAACTCATCAGCATGTTCGGCCAGACTTCGGTTCTGCTTGTCGCAACCTCCGGTATTATTTCTCATGTAAACCGAAACAATAGTCGGACGGGTCAGTAATTCTGAGAATGTTATCTCCTTCTCTTCTCCATCTTGAACAACATTTAAAGTAAAATCAGTATCAATTTTTTCGCCTTTCGAAATCATCTATGCTACTATTTTTGATTGAGGTTTGAGTGATATTAAGTCAATCAGCAGACAATTCGTTCTAAATAACAAATTCTGTTTTGCGACAGACTTATATTATACACATTAATTTGTGCAGGGGGCAAACAGTTTCTCTGCCAAAGGAATTGTGTGCAACGAAGGGCTGAATTTCAGGTCTCGTATTTTTTTCTGAGTGCCTTACCTACGTTATCGGGTACGAAGCTGCTGAGATCTCCGCCCCATGCGGCGATCTCTTTTACAATTGTTGCAGAGATGAAGGTTAGCTGCTCGTCCGGCATTAGGAATACGGTATCTACTTCCGGAGCTA
Source organism: Chitinophagaceae bacterium T5-Br10_B2g13 (assembly GCA_001564065.1). Classification (GTDB taxonomy): domain Bacteria; phylum Bacteroidota; class Rhodothermia; order Balneolales; family Balneolaceae; genus Rhodohalobacter. Next base: position 103,596 of record LKNA01000002.1, on the reverse strand, counting down.
ATCGACGGTTTGCGAGCGCCATTCTGAATTCATACTCGAAGTCTGAAATTTGGCGCACTCCCCTCAATAAAACATTTACTTTTTTCTCCCTCGCAAGGTCGACAAGCAAACCGGTAAATTGTATGATTTCTACCTGACCGGCCCAGTCATATTTTTTGATAGACTCTTTGATGAGCTTTATTCTCTCTTCACCGTTAAAAACAGCACTCTTTTTGTTGTTCACTGCTACGGTGACAATGATTTTATCGAACATTTTTACGGCTCGGGATAAAATATCGAGGTGTCCGTTTGTCCAGGGGTCAAATGAGCCGGGATAGAGAGCAACACGTTCCATATAACAATGTTAATTTGTACGTTTATTCAGATAAAGTATAGATATTCAGACAGATACACCAATTTAGAAAAAGAAGGGTGGTGGGGCAAAGAGGTTGGTTTACTTGAACCCTTCATCAGTGTGGCGAAAAATTGCAGCAATGGTTCTTCCATACGCTTTCGAAAACCGGCAGAGGGGGTGATCGGAAAAGTCGTGACGCTTGTCGTGCTCAAGAATAAACCAGCCATCTTCCTTCAGGAGATCACTCTCCATAATCTGGTCTACCATTTCAATCATCCAGAAATAGTCGTAGGGTGGATCAGCAAATATAAAATCAAACGATCCATACTCCTTTTTTTCAAGGAAGGTTTCAATATCAAGCGTCAGCGTGCTGATTTGATTTTCTACATCAAATGTTTTTGCGGTTTTTTCAATCTGCCTGAGGTGAGCGTTCTCCTGATCAACAAAAAGCACATTTGCTGCACCACGCGAAATGGCTTCAAAACCGAGATTACCGCTTCCTGCAAACAGATCTAATATCCGGGTGTTGTCCAGATAGGTTCTGGCAGCAATTACCGAGAAAATTCCTTCTTTGGTCCGGTCGGAGGTTGGCCGTAAAAGATCCGTATTTGGAACCGGAATATTTCGTCCTTTCAGCTTGCCTGTAATGATTCTCATGGTTGCGGGCCTTCTATTTCAGCGTCTTTATTCAGACTCATCATAATGGCGGGATAAGCGCTCTCTAATTTAAATCCATACGTTTTCTCCTCAGCATCAACATTCATCGCCTTGAGAGTGTTCATCATTTCGATGGCTTCGGTGTCATCCCAGAAAGGTTCCAGGGCTTGGATTACAGAGTAGCTTTGCTGGCCGTAAGCGTAAACTGTATCGTGAAAACCGTTCATCCAGCTCAGTTTATCTGCATAGAGATTCCATAAGTACGGGAGGTCAGCTGCATTATCGTATTGAATAAATGTGCATCCACGAAGTTTTCCTAGAATAAAGGATGAAACAGACAGATAGTTCTTTTGGCAATAGACTTTCAGAAACGAACCGTTCACTTTACTGTGAGATTGCCAGTCGGCCCCAATTTCAAATTCTGCCACATATTCTGAGTCGGTGAACTCTCCCAACAGATAATTAAATCCCTGCATGGTTTCGCGATTTCTCAGCAGGAGTAGTTTGTAGTCTGAGTTGCTTACCGGTATCCAGGTTGTTTCAATGTTGCTGCGATTAATTCCGTACATCAGCAGTGAGATGTGTGCCTCACGTTCAGCTGAGTCTTCATAAACAGAGCGGGGTACAATTGTCCAGCACTCTTCGGTGGCGGGAGAGAGAATTTTAACGGACGAGCAACTATACTTCTCTTTTAAATTTTCGAGAGAAGTTTTGAGAGCGGGGAATGCCTTTTCATCCCCCGTTATAATGGCGTGTTGAACATCAAAGTTAAAATCGATGCTCCCAATATGTCTCAGATAGTTCTTTTTGTCTGGGTCGTTAACCGAATAAAACAAGTGGTTGTCGGCATAAGAAACCCCAAGACAAGAACCATCCACTGCCATATTAATTCCAGTTTGGCGCGTTCAGCAGTGTGGTACGCTGCAGGTCACCAATGCGATCGTCCGTGCCCGGATTTTCAAGCAGATAGAGTCTTGGGCGAATAGTATCATTCATCGTGTACTCAAATCTGTTGTGTGGGGGTCTCGGAGAAAATACGAGTGAATCAGCGTCGAAAGTGCTTGGTGGCATAAATCTGAAGAGTGAATCAGCACGTGGAGCCACAAAATCATCAGTTTTAACAAACTGGATAAGGCTGTCTAACCCGCCATCGGTTGGAGGAAAGTTACCTCTTCTGTTTCTGTACTGTACTAATGCATCGCGAACCAACTCCATACGGTGACGTTCACGTTCTACCATTTCTCTTTCTTCAATGACCTCTTGGTAAGGATCAACAATAGATCTGTACAGGAAGTAAGACAGGCCAATGATCAGTATGCCAAGAACGATTGTTAAAATATTATTGCGCGTATATAAATCCATGTGAGAAAATGTGTTGGTTTACGATATGGGATAAAATGCGAATCAGAAAATAATTGCAGGTAATTTGATATGCAACCTTCTTATTCGAATAAAGGCTAATCTTAACAAATATTGAACGTTTTCTTCAATTTTTAGATGTAAAAAGAATAAATCTTTCGCGAAGCCCGCTCTTTAAACCCCGATATTGAAACTTTTCGAACTTATTCAGATCGAGGTTTTTCTCTTCAAGAATTTCTGTTTTAAACTCTTTGCCAAAGTAGTTGTTCAGCTCCTGTTTACTGACGCTGAAGGGTGGTCCGGGCATTTCCGACTGGTTGTAGACGAAATGGTGCAGCAGAATAAGTGTGTGATCTGAGCATAAGGAGCGGAGTTTTTCTGCATAAGCAGGTCTTTTTTCTGAAGGAAGAGCAACAAGTGCTGCTTTGTCATAGATCAGGTCAATTACCGGAATCTTTTGTGAAGGCAGTTTTATGAAATCACCGCACCAGAGCGTAATCTGTTCTGTTTTGAAGATTTTGAATTCTGCAAATGAGCTCTCTGTTGCCGACAAGCTATTCTCTTCTAAAAACTCGCGGATTGCTTTTTCTGAAATTTCCACACCAATAACATGGCTAAAATGTCGTGTGAGAGTCATCAGATCTCGACTTTTTCCACAGAGAGGTGCAAGAACGGTGGGGTGGGTTGTGAACGAGAGTTTTTCTAAATGCCGATCTAATGGCGGGTAACCGTCTGCCATATGAAATCCGATCTTATTTTTACGCCACCGGCTCAACCAATAACTGAGTTCCATATCCGGGTTTCTTTCCTTGGAATTAAACGATAGTTTTGTCTGCTTGCAAAGCACCCAATGTAACCATCTTTTAGTGAACAAAAACATACTCAAGCTGGCCATTCCCAATATCATCAGCAACCTTTCGGTTCCGCTGCTGGGTGTGGTAGATACTGCGCTTGTTGGTCACTTAGACCAGGTTTACTATCTCGGGGCACTGGCTGTGGGTGGAATGATCTTCAACTTTTTGTTCTGGGGCTTTGGGTTTCTGCGCATGGGCACCACGGGGCTTACTGCCCAGGAGTACGGCGGTAGAAGCCGCGAGGGAATGATGATGATTCTTGCCCGGGTTCAGCTCATCGCCTGGTCCATGGGTATTTTGATCATATTGATGCAGACTCCCATAGCGCTGTTTAGTTTATGGGTGATCGACAGCAGCGCCGAAGTTGCCAGTTATACACGTGTCTATTTCGATATTCGGATCTACACGGCACCGGCGGTATTAGCTCTATATGGTCTGAACGGCTGGTTTCTGGGAATGCAGAATGCCAAATATCCGATGATTGTCACCATAGTTCACAACCTGTTGAATATTGTTCTGAACATCTTCTTCATTCAGGTGCTGGATATGCATGTGGATGGAGTTGCTTATGGGACGTTAATCTCCACATACATGGCTCTGGGTCTGGCAGTTTTTCTCTATATGAAGCGATACAAGAGATATCTTTCGCACTTTATCAGAACTGAGCTGTTTAATCCTGATGAGTTGAAACGATACTTTTCTGTAAACCGGGATATCTTTATTCGTACAATCTGTCTGATATTTACATTCTCATTTTTTACGGCAATGTCGGCCAAGCAGGGTGATCTGGTGCTGGCGGCAAATACCATTTTGCTGCAACTATGGATGGTCGCATCCTATGGAATAGACGGGTTTGCCTATGCGGCGGAGAGCCTGGTAGGAAAGTATAAAGGCCGGCGGGATGAGGCCGAACTTCGTAAAGCTGTACTCTATAATTTAGGCTGGGGATTGGCGTTAGGGCTTTTTGGCACCATTATTTATGGACTGTTTGGAGATGCCATTCTCCGAATATTTACCAACAACACGGAAGTTATAGAGCTGGCAAAAGTAGTGCTATTCTGGACGGTTATGGCACCAGCAGTATCAAGCTTCTGCTATATTTTGGACGGAATTTTTATTGGGGCTACTGAAACAGCTCCTATGAGAAATACGATGCTGGCGGCCACTTTTCTTTTCTTCCTTCCCGCCTACTATATTGGTACGGAATTGATTTCCATCCACGGCCTTTGGCTGGCTATGGTGTTGTTTATGCTGGTGAGGGGGGCGGCGTTAATGCTCTACCTGCCCGGCAGGATTTTAAAAAAACCGCTGAAAAAAACCTGATGTTTAGTTGAGAATCACAGGAAAAGCAGCATCTTTAAAGAAAATCAAAATAAATAGGAGTCTGGAGTGAAGAAGAGAATATTGATCATGCGGCATGCCAAATCATCCTGGAGTGATGAAAAGTTGCGGGATTTTGATCGCCCGTTAAATTTAAGAGGAAAAAAAGATGCACCTGAAATGGGCAGATATTTGAAGGAGTTGGGTATCATCCCGGACCAGATATTCTGCTCCCCGGCCGAACGGGCAAAACAGACAGCACTTGCCGTTTCAAAAGAAGTGGGCCTTAGTGAAGACAAGATTTTCTGGGAGGAGGATTTCTATTTTGGTGATCCGATGGCTTACCTCAATGCGATCCGTTCAGCAGACAAGGAAAGTAATACGGTTATGACGGTTGGTCACAACCCTATGTCGGCAGAAGTTATGAGTGCACTTTCTCGGCAGAGCTTTACACATCATGTTCCTACAGCCGCGCTGGCCTGTTTTGAGGCTGATGCAGAAAGCTGGAAAGAGATTAAGCAGAGCGGCTGCAAACTTCTCTGGATTGTATCACCAAAAGATTTTTAGTCAGAATAAATCTGCAGCTCTCCAAGGAGTCGCTCTGTTTTGTCTATCTCCTGCATCATAAAAAGGATGAACCGGATATCCACACTTATCGTACGGCTCAGCTCGGGTATGAAAAAGTAATCGCTAACGATGCCTTCAATATTTCCGTCAAATGCCAGGCCAACGATCTCACCTCGTGCATTTAAAACGGGACTGCCGGAATTTCCACCGGTAATGTCATTTGTTGAGAGAAAATTGAGAGGTAATTGGCCTGAATAATTTCTGAAACCTCCGAAATCTTCAACCGATGGTGAATCAGTTTTGTAGTTTAGAAGTTTTTCAGGAACCAGGAATGGATATGACTGCCGGTCTTTTTGAATCATTCCATCCAATGTGGTAAACGGTAGATTGTAGATTCCATCTTGCGGCTGATATCCCATCACCTCACCGGCGCTTAAACGAAGCGTAAAGTTCGCATCTGCTGGGTGGATTTGGCCGGGATCCATTTCCAGAACTCCTTCTGCATATCGTTTCTGTGCCGGCAGTAAGTACGTAAAGTGGCGGATATAGTTGTCTCTGCTCTGTTCAAACATCTCCCGAATATCATCGGCAATAAGATAGAGGCTGTCAGTACGTTGATGTTGAACGGTATGTTCTTCCGAAAAGATCAGGTTTCTGGCGGCTGTCGTGTCGGTTAAAACAGAACTGCTAAATTGCCTGTTTAGAAATTCTTCCAATTCAATGCGGAGTTGAGCAGGTTCGGTTTCATCAAAGAAACGATAGTAAACAAGAGGCCTTCTATCCTCAGGAAGATTCGCAAAGGCAAATAAGAAATCTTTTAAAACAGAGTATTCTGCTTCACGATTGTAGGATTGATGTATTTGACGAAAATAGTCGTAGGTCATCAGCTTCTCCTCATTTGAGATCTCGATGGCTGACCCGTTTTCATACGCAAAGAATTCATCAAACAGGGATGAAGCCTGTAACACATTGCTAAACTGAAGTGCATAAAATGTAAGGTACAGCACATCGCCGGTTTGGTCTGCAATAGAGTAGCTCTGCTCCAGTTGTTGCAGTACACGGCCGTACTTTATCTCACGAAGTGAGTCAGCTTTAACCCAATCTTCAAACCGCTGATCGAATGCTTGTTTCCGGCCGGTAACATCATGCCGGTCAAATCCGTCGCGAATCCCGTTGAAGTATTTCAGAGTATTAGCTATGGATGCTCTCTCTGCAATATTGATCTTGTTTTCAGGAGTTTTTTCGAGACCGTTTAGATAGGCGCTAAACGCCTGCTCCAAAACCGGAAACTGGCGGTTTTCGTAAAACTCGAACGCATAGCTGCTTTCCATACGATAGGTTGATCCGGGAAATCCCAGCGTCATGGTAAAATCTCCGGGACTCAGGGCAGAATTTCTGATTGGCAGAGTGTAGTCCGGTTGGAATGGCACATTCCCGGGTTGATACTCAGCAGAATTGCCTTGTTGATCTACATAGGCTCGGAGGAACGCATAATCCCCGGTATGTCTTGGCCACATCCAGTTATCAATATCTCCGCCAAACTTCCCAATGGCCTCTTCCGGAGCGTAAACAAGACGTATATCCCGGATGATCCGGTATGACGAGAGGATTTGTCTGTTACCCGCCCATATATCATCAATCTGGGCAATCATATCCGGTTGGTCACCTAAATACTCATCAACAATCTCTTGCTTGATGATCTCTTGTTCCTCCAGCTTTTCCTGGAATGTGAGGTTTTCAGGAAGTCTTTGAGTTATTTCGTCGGTTACATCGATCTGCTCCAAAGGTGAGTAAATTGTGTAACCGGGAACAGGAATCTCATCTTCATAATCAACCGCGTAAAAACCGTTTTCCAGTAAATTCTCCTCACCGCGTCCGGCTGAAACAATTGCATCGTAGGCTACATGATGATTTGTGAGGATAAGGCCCTGTTCAGAAATAAAAGAGCCGGTACCACCGCCCTCTTCACCAATATTTATCCGGACGATGGCATTATGTACGGAGGCTGCCTCCGGGCTGTAGAGTTCGTTATTTGAAATTTCAAGTCCGCGATTGCTCAGAAGTTCGTAAAGTTCACCTTCGAGCTGTGTCATGAGCCACATACCGGAGTGGTCTGGAGAGGTGGGCGGAAAAGTGTCAGGGGAGCTGAGTTGCTCTTGCGTTGTGCAGGAACTAAAGAGAAGAGTTGAGGCTAGTAGTAACCCGGATAGTGTTGATTTCATATCCCCGAAAATAGATTGTTGATTCTGACCTGAAGCTATGGCTATACTTAGGCAGAAATTTGATACAAATGTTGTATATTCGCTTAAAATAAAAAGATATCAGACAATCAGATGATCTATAAGCAAAAATTTTACTATCTCTGCAAAACCCCACTCAGCGCTGAAGGACCTGAAGATGTGGAAGTTGTAGACCGTGCAGACAATAACAATGAATTCCCTGCACTTTTCTCGAAGTACGAAGAGCTGCGTTCGCACGCCTTTAATGATGAAAATATTTACAGTATTGTTCGAGCAGACGATATCTACGACCTGCTAAGAACCGGTACGGAAAAGGAAGCTAAAGAGATGGCTTACGAGAGAGCCGAATCTGAAATAGTTACCAATTTACAGCACCGTGTGATGCAGGGTAACGACAAAAATGCGAAAGCCATTCTTAAAGAGGTGCATCAGATAGAATCCTGATGCAGCGACATATCGTACAAGTCATTTCCATCTTTTACATCACGGTTTAGATCCTTTCTGAGTATTAAATCAGCCGGAATGATATCAGGTTCATACTTGTGTTATTAACAGATCTAATAAAAATCTGAATAAATATCGGAGTAGAATTATGTCTGATATCAAAACACTGAACGGCACTGAAAAAATGGATATTAACATTGGAATTTCTGATGATCACAGAAAGAAAATAGCCGAAGGGCTGTCGAGAGTTTTGGCTGACAGCTACATGGTTTACCTCAAAACACATAATTACCACTGGAATGTGACCGGTCAGCTATTTCACTCTCTTCATGAAATGTTTGAAGGGCAGTATACCGAACTGGCGGAAGCCATTGACGTAATTGCTGAGCGTATACGGTCTATTGGCTATCGGGCGCCGGGCTCATTTCGGGAGTTTATTGAAATCACGTCCATAGAGGAAGATACTGATCAACCGGATGCATTGGAGATGGTAAGACGACTTGCCGTTGATAATGAAGCCATACTCAGAACGGCCAGAGAGGTTCTGCCGGCTTGCGAAGAGGCCGGTGATGAAGCAACAATCGATCTTATAACAGAGCGATTGGATGTGCATTCAAAAACAGCCTGGATGCTGAGAAGTCACCTCGAATAAGAAAAAGTTAAAAAAATCCGGCTCTGCTAATGTGGGGTCGGATTTTTTATGTGACGTAATGAATATGCAGGAGATAGATTAAATGATTTTGCGGGGAAAACTTCTGTCAAAAAGCTAACTAATAACTAATCAAAAAATGAACATGGAAAACTTTGAAGGACAAATTGAAGGTTTAGGCCCAATGCTGGTGGAACACGGCTTAAGTGTTCTTGGCGCGGTTGTAATACTAATTATCGGTTGGTGGCTGGCCGGCTGGGCGAAGAAGAAAGTTGTAAAAAGAACGCAGGCAGCCAAAGGTGTTGATAATACCTTAGTTCCTATTTTGGGGCAGACAACAAAAGTATTAATACTTATTGTAACCGTTCTCGCCGTTCTCGGTCAGTTTGGTGTAGAAACCACAAGCATTGTTGCCGTTCTTGGTGCCTCTGCGCTGGCAGTCGGTTTAGCTTTACAGGGTACGCTTAGTAATATTGCGGCAGGGGTGATGCTGCTCATATTACGCCCCTTTAAAGTTGGAGATGTTGTGAGTGTTGGAGGAACGATGGGAATTGTGGATGCGATAGGCCTATTTACAACAGAGCTGCACTCCTTTGATAATATTGGGATTTCGATGCCAAACTCTAAGGTTTGGGGATCCGAGATTCAGAATCTTTCAAAGTTTGATAAGCGCCGTGTTGATATGGAGTTCGGTATTGGGTATGGCTCCGATATGGATAAGGCAATTTCTCTTATCAAAGAAATTCTGGAAGAGGATGAGCGTATTTTAAAAGAGCCCGAACCGCTAATCGCCATTAGTAATTTAGGAGACAGTGCTGTGGATATTCGCGTGCGTCCATGGACAGAAACCAAGAATGTATGGCCGCTTCGTTACGACATCACTAAAAAAGTGAAGGAGCGTTTTGATGCCAATGGAGTTAGTATTCCATTCCCACAGAGAGATGTTCATCTTTTTAAAAAAAATTAAGCAGCTTTATTTAAGCTCCGTTAAAAGCGGGGCTTAAATTTTTTATAGTATCTCGCCGTCTAATCCTTTTCTGAGTGCAGATCTTGTCTTTTGCCTACATGAATGTGTATGTATAATCATTTTTATGTACAGGTTTCATCTATCCGGGTGTAAAAATATTTATAAATTGTAGTGTTTATTTTATTTAAATTACCTGTATAAACTTACCTCAAATCGCACTTTGCAATTTAAATAGTATCTGTTCACGTTCTTGTAGAGAGGTGGAGATGTTATTCTATATTGGTACTGTGAGGGGAGATTGAAAGGGCATACGTGAGATTAATAAAGAGGGATAAATTACTAACCTGAAATAATCAAAAAGATGGAAAATTTAGATATGTCGCAAATCGACATTATGGGTATTGTAACGGAATATGGCCCAAATTTACTGTTTGCAATTCTGACACTTGTTGTCGGTTTGTGGATTGTTAAATTTATTGTTGCAGGAGTTCGAAGGGGGCTGGAAAAGAGTGAAACTGACAAGACGCTGAAGGGGTTTATGATAAGCCTGGTGTCTGTGTTGTTAAAGATTATGGTCTATATCACAGCTCTTGGAATGCTGGGTGTAGAGATGACATCCTTTATTGCAATTCTTGGTGCCGCGGGATTAGCAGTCGGCCTCGCTCTGTCAGGAACTCTGCAAAATTTTGCAGGCGGAGTTATGATTCTCTTTTTCAGACCGTTTAAAGCCGGTCATTTTATCGATGCTCAGGGGCATATGGGTACGGTTAAAGAGATTCAGATTTTTGTAACCATACTTACTACTCCCGATAATAAAACAGTTATTATTCCGAATGGACCTCTGGCAACCGGTTCAATGACAAATTTTTCACGAGAACCCCGGCGCAGGGTAGACTGGACTTTCGGTATTGGTTACGGTGACGATCTTGATAAAGCCTATGAAGTTTTGAAACGGCTGCTATCTGAGGATGAAAGAGTTCTGAAAGATCCTGAACCTTTTATGGCACTTAAAGAGCTGGGAGACAGTTCTGTTGATATAACCGTAAGGGCCTGGGTTGAAGCCGCGGATTATTGGGCCGTATTTTTCAGGATGAACGAGGAAGTTTACAAAACGTTCGAAAAAGAGGGGCTTTCCATTCCTTTTCCACAGCACGATGTGCATCTTTTTCGGGAAAATTAAGGACAGAACTTTTTAAAAAAATAAATTCCATGATACTCTTTAGAAAGCTCTGGTTTTACCGGGGCTTTTTTATTTGCGGCCGTTACTATGCGTTTAGTCATCCTTATCCGCAATTGAAGGTTGCTTCCATAATGAAACTTGTTTAAACTAAGAAGCTACATAAGAAGGCTTAGGGCCGTAATTTTGCAATTAAAAGATCCAATCTGTTTTGACTGATTCTAAGAATACCCAACCTGCCGATAAACAACATCTCTTCGAAAACGACTTTGTCTATGTAAATGCCGAAGGAGATGTGAAACTGAAAAAGACCAATCTATTCGAAGAACGAAAACTGGCAACAGTTGATCCGGAATCAGTAGAAGCTCAGATTGAAGCATTTGAAAAAGCATTTTCAAATCTGGAGCAGAAGGTGAACAGTTTTCTGGAAAGTGCAGAAGAGACCATTCAGGAGCAGCCGGGGGAAGCGGAAGAAAAACTTTCAGAATTAATAGATGAAATTAAATCATCAGATGCGGTTGGTGATTTTGAAAAGTTGATCTCATCTGCAGAGGAGCGTCTCGAAGCACTGAAAGAAACAGAAAGCGCCGAACCATCAAGCGAAAGTGAAGATGAGGATCCAGTTGAAAAGGCAGACGGAAAAGCCAAGGAAGCAAGTGAAACTGAAGAGCCCTCAGATGAAGATGACCCATTAACATTTTATAAAGAGCTGGAGAAAAAGGCGGAAGAGTTGATGGATATGACCGATTGGGCATACGTATCCATGGAGTTTGATAATATCGAAAATGCATGGACTGAAGGGCCTGATCCTGAAGATGCCGATATCAAGCCGCTGAAAGAGAAGATCGATAAGCTGCGAGAGGAGTTCGAAGAGAAAAAGAGAGCTCATTACGAAGAGCAGAAGAAGAAACGTCTTGAAAACCTGGAAAAGAAAAAAGAGTTACTGAGCCAGCTGAAAGAGATTGTTGATGAGGAAAAATGGACTCACACAAAGGAAGTTGGAAAAATTAAAGGCCGCTGGGAGCATATTAAGTCTGTACCGGCCGATGAGGCGGAAAAGCTTGAATCAAAATTTGAATCTCTACTCAGTACGTTTGATGAACATAAAGTTGACCGGCTGGTAAAACAGAAGCAAAAAGAGGAAGATAACTTAACAGGTAAGCTGGTTATTCTCGAAAAAATGGAAGCTTTTGTAGCCGGATTGAATGAGTCTGCTGACTGGCCTGAACAGGAGAAAAAATTTGACGAACTGACCAAACAGTTCAGGAAAATTGGAAGAGTGCCGGCTGATAAGAACCGTGAAGTTTGGGGGCGTTACCACTCTGCGCAGGATACGTTCCACTCCATGCGTTTTAAGCACGACAAGAAGTATAGAGATCAGATTGAAAAATTCTTGTCGAAAAAGAAGAAACTGATTGATGAAGCGGAAGCACTCCTGGATGCCGATGACCTGGCTGATGCAGCAAGAAGGGTAAATAAACTGCACAGACGCTGGAAGAAGGTTGGTAATCTGCCTCAGAAAGATGAAAATGAGATGTGGGACCGTTTTAAGGCGGCTACAGATGCATTTAATGAGAAAAAATCTGATAATCTCGATGTTTTAAGAGAGCAGGAAGAGGAGAACTACGAAGAGAAGCTTAAGATTATTGAAAAAGCCAATGAGCTGAAAGAGTCTGAAGAGTGGGAAGAAACACATAAGGCTCTTCAGGGCTTAATGGATAAGTGGAAAAAGATCGGGCCTGTTCCAAAGAAAAAATCCAGTAAGATCTGGAAGAAGTTTAAAGGCGCCATGGACCATTTTTACGACCGGCGCCGCGATCACTTTAAAGAGGTGAAGGAAGAGAGAAAGGATAACCTCAAAGAGAAAGAGGAAGTGCTTGAGAAGCTTGCAGAGCTGAAGTCTCATGATGATCCGATTGAGGCTGTAGAGAAAGCGAAGCCTCTGCAGGAAGAGTTTAAAAAGGCCGGGTATGTGCCCATTAAACATAAAAACCGCCTTTGGAAAGAGTATCGTGAAACGTGCGATGTGATTTACGATCGTTTCCGCGCTGCTAAAGCAGCCGTTGATGTGGTTGGCCGCGAAAATGTAGAAAACTTTTCAGCGGATGACATTGCGGATATCCGTAAGAAACAGAATGAAATCAACAAACTCAGAAAAGATGTTGGCAAGCTTACCGGCGAAGTTCTTCAGATGAAAGAGTCGTTAAGTTATTTTAAACCTTCAGGCGGTTCAAGCAGTTTGCTCGACGATGTTAAGGAGAAAATCAGAAAAGCTGAGGAAAAACTTGAGCAGAAAGAAGATAAACTTGCGGATCTTGAGAAAGAGATCGATCAGATTAAAAAAGACTCATAGCAGCTCTCAATAATATCCTATACATTAATCGTTGTTCTCTGATGTAAAGCAAAGCACGATTATCATTTGTAAAAACTGAAGAATCTACATTTAAATATCGCTCAAATACTTGCAGCTAAAACGGCTGAGGGAAACCTGCGGGATTGGCTGGACCAGCTCGAGATAGAACTTTTCTCTTCAGCTAACGGGGAAGAGGCTGAAAAAGATTTAAGCGGTCGCCAGCCAAATGTGCTGATCATTGATAAGTCATTTCTGGATGATCATTACAGTCATTTCGAACAGACTATTAAACTTTGTCCCGGCCTGAAGTTTGTGCCGGTAGTTTATTTGGGTACAAGAGATGATAAGGGAATTAACAGCCTGAGACAGTTTAACAACTCACAAGTTGTTAAAGATGAAGACTCGCTGATCGATGCTGTAAGTGAACTGCTGGTTCCATCCGTGAAGATTCGATTTTGGGGTGTGCGCGGTTCTACACCGTGTGCCAATTTTGAAAATATCGAATATGGCGGAAATACAAGCTGTTTGGAAATTGATGCTCCCGGCATGGATGAGCTTCTCATTTTTGACAGCGGTACAGGGATTCGTAATCTTGGTAATCATCTGGAGCGGCTGGACGAAATAAGCTGCAGCGGGCATATATTTATAACCCACCCTCACTGGGATCATATTCAGGGGTTCCCATTTTTTAAGCCGTTCTATTCCGGGAAGAATAAATTTACGATACACCTGCCTGAACAGTACAGGGGTGGTGCACAGGAGATCTTATCAGGTCATCTTACTAAAACGTTTTTTCCGGTAACTTTGGATATGCTTGATGCCACAATTGATTATGTAACTCAGAAAGAGGAACGTGTTGATTATGGACACTACTCCATTGAGTACCTGGTGGCAAATCACTCAACAAAAACAGCAATCTATAAAATACGAATAGGCGGGCGTGTGATTATATACGCTTCCGATAATGAGCTGCCACTGAAAACCACACCAATCCGTTTTGTTGAAAAATTTCAGGAGTTCATAAAAGATGCGGATATACTTATCCACGATGCGCAGTATACACTGCAGCAGTATAAAGAGAGAGAGGGCTGGGGGCATTCAGCATGGGAGAGAGTCATCGAAGTGGTGAAGCCAACCGGTGTGAAAAATCTCTACTTAACGCATCACGATCCGGATACGAACGATGAGGAATTAAGACGCAGAGATCGACGTCTTCAGCAGTACGAAGGTGCTCCTTTTGAAAAAGTTTGTCTTACCAGGGAAGGGGCAGAAATAAGAATTCCGATTAAAAAAACGAAGTCGGCTCTGAGGAGAGACAGGGTAAAAGTCTCTTAAATGAATAATTTTGAAAACAAAAAAGGAGAGGCCTTAAAAACCTCTCCTTTTTTGTTTGAGATAATAAATAGCGTTTAAATAAAGATTCTGACACCAATACCGCCATTAACTCCAAAGCTTGTTTCCGGAATAAGATCCAGTGTCGGAGCTACTTCAAAGAACATAGTAAGTCTGGTATCCGGGAACATGTACTGGAGGCCTACGGGAATACGGGCACCAATTTTTGAGTCATCCGCAAATTTAACGCGGCCACCCAGTCCGTAATAGAATGCCAGGCTGCCTCTGTCTACATTTAGCCAGTTATGTCGCAGGTAGTCGGCGTGAAGGTGAACAGATCCATTATCGCCGAAAGACCAGGCGAGAGCTGCATCAATGGCTGAATTGTCGGACTGCCATGATTTGAAACTTATACCGGTAGGTTCTCCCAGAATTACACCTAATTCAGTATTGCTATATCGAGATTGTGCGTCTAAAGTGGAAATTGCACCGAATAAAAGAGCAAACGCCAAGGAAAGTGTTGTAATTTTTAACGTTTTCATCTGTGTAAGGTTTTTAATTGTTTCGGAGTCAGTTAGTTATCTAACATACATACTTTAACAACATACGCATTTAAAAGTTCCAAAAGTGAATAGTGAGCGAATGATTGTAAGGAATTGTTTATTTAGGTTCTTGGTCCATCAAACAAGTGAAATAAGTGCGATCTAATGACAAAAAAAAGACTAGTTATTTTTGTGAAAAATCCGGTTAATGGCGAGGTAAAAACAAGGCTGGCCGCTACTGTTGGGAATGATAAGGCTCTGTCGGTATATCGTAAGCTCCTGGAAATCACAGCGAAAGAAACAGAAGGTGTAAACGCTGATAATCTGGTCAGTTATTCAAAATCTGTGGTAGAAGGTGATTCTTTTGATGACCAGTTGTTTAAGAAGTCAATTCAGAAAAAGGGAGGACTTGGAGAGAAGATGAAGCATGCATTTGAGTCGGGCTTTAAAATGGGTTTTGATCGAATGGTACTCATTGGTAGTGACTGCCCAAGCATATCTAAGAGCCTGATTGAGGAGGCCTTTAATAGGCTCTCGGATACTGATTGTGTAATTGGCCCGTCGCATGACGGGGGGTACTATTTGATAGGGCTTAGCAGATTTATACCGGAAATTTTTGATGATATAGAGTGGAGTACATCAGCGGTTTTTTCATCAACAACAAAAAAACTGGAAGAGATAAAGGCGTCTTACAGTCAGTTGAAAATGCTGAATGACATTGATGACGAAAGTGATCTGAAAAAAAGTGAATTGTTTTTATGAGCATTAATGAGATAAGTATAATCATACCCGTTTTAAATGAAGAGAAGCAGATTGGAAGCATAATACGGAGGCTTACCTCCCTTCAGGCCGGAAGTGTAAAAGAGATTGTTGTTGTAGACGGGGGCAGTGATGATGGCACTGTTTTGGAAGCAGAGTCGGCCGGCGCTACGGTTGTGAGCTCAGAAAAAGGACGGGCTAAACAAATGAATACCGGAGCCCGGATAGCAAAGGGAGATATTCTCTACTTCTTACATGCCGATACCGAACCCCCCAAGTTTTTTGACCGTGAAATTAATTCGGCTATAGAGAAAGAATACAGTTTTGGATGCTTTCGATTGGAGTTTGACTGGGGGCATCCACTATTAAAATTCTATAGTTGGTTTACGAGATTCAGGAGGACAGAGCTGAGATTTGGAGATCAGAGCTTATTTGCCACAAGAACTGTTTTTGAAAAAGCGGGAGGATTTGATGAGGATTTGATTGTAATGGAAGATCAGGAGATTTACAGAAGGCTACATCAATATGGTGCATTTTATCTGTCGGAACGGAGTGTGATTACTTCTGCGAGAAAGTACGAAGAAATTGGGCCGGTCAAGCTTCAATTTTTATTCTCTATAGTTTGGCTTGGATACTATTTTGGGATTAAGCAAAATACACTGGTAAATTTCTATAGAGCGTTCATATTGCCTTAAATACTGCGGTAGTTAGGATTACCAAAAGGATTTATAAAGGAGGGGGCTATAGGGCTACTTATAATGTTATAATCTTGTGTGAGCGGTTCTATTCTCGGTGAAAAATCTTTACCTTTTTTTGAATTTAATAGTCGGTTAACATACAGCTGTTATATTCCGATTAACTACTAAGAAAACTAAAAAGCTAACGCAAACATATCGCCAATTATGAAACGATATTTACTACTATTCGTCGCTCTTCTTGTGTTGCCGTTTACTGTGTATTCGCAGGGAACGACAACCGGGTCGATTGAAGGAACAATTACGGATGTGACGGGAGAGCCGTTGCCGGGAGCCAATGTGGTTGCTGTGCATATGCCAACCGGAACAGAATATGGTACATCAACTCGTGTTGACGGACGCTACACTCTCAGAAATGTACGTGTTGGTGGTCCTTACGAAGTTAGAGTTACATTCATCGGATTTAATTCTCAGATAAAAGAGATTACCCGAATAGAATTGGGTGAAACGGTAGTGCGAAACTTCGAACTGGAGGAAGGTTCATTGGAATTGGGAGAGATCTCAGTAACGGCAGTGGCCGATCGTGTTTTTAATGCTGATCGAACTGGCGCCCGAACCAATATTACCAGCGAAGACATTGCAAATACACCAAGTGTTTTCAGGAATCTCGGTGACTTTACCCGTCTAACACCTCAAGTTACAAGCGGAAACAGCTTTGCCGGCGCGAACGACCGTTACAATAATATTCTTGTTGACGGTGCTACTCTGAACGATATCTTTGGACTTGGAGATGCAACTCCGGGCTCTCAGGCAGGGGTAGGCTCACCGCTCAGTATTGACGCTATTGCTGAGTTTAATGTAGATATTGCTCCTTTTGATGTAACGAACAACGGTTTCACCGGCGGACAGATCAATGCTGTTACAAAAAGTGGAACAAATACTTACACAGGGTCAGTATATTTCCAAACCCGTAATGAAAATCTGGTAGGGAATTATACAATCAATGATGAAATGTCAAATGATTTCCCGGATTTTACCGAGCGCTATATCGGTTTGAATGTTGGTGGCCCGATTATAGAAGATAAACTCTTCTTTTTCGTGAATGCTGAGTTTCAACGTGAGACCAGCCCTCTTACCGGCGGGATTTTGGGAAGTGGTGCTACAAACCAGGTAAACTTTGAAGCTTCAACATTTGATCAGATTGCTGGTATACTCCGAGATCAGTACAATTACGATCCCGGTGAGTATACTTCTCCCCTGGATTCAGAGACGAATAACGACAAGCTTCTTGCTAAATTAGACTGGAACATAAACCAGAATCACAAACTAAGCTTCCGTTACAACTATGTAGATGCGGTTGCAAACAGAGGTATCAGTCGTGGAACGAGTTCTTTTACGTTCTCAAACCGACAGTATAACTTCAACAGTAAGCAGAACTCAGTTGTAGCTGAACTGACAAGCAGAATCAGTGATAATGCATTCAACGAAGCACGTGTGGTTTATACGGCTATTCGCGATTCACGTGACGTACCGACACAGCGTTTTCCAAGTGTAACTTTAAGTCTGCCTTACGATGATGATCGAAGTGGTTTTGGAACGATTAATGCCGGTGTTGAGCGTTTTTCACAGGCTAATGCCTTGGATCAGGACCTGATAGAGATCACCAACAACTTTACTTATATCTTAGGTGATCACGAACTTACCATAGGTACCAGTAATCAGATCTTTACTTTCGACAACCTTTTTGTTCAGGATGCTTTCGGAACATATACTTTTAGAGGTATTGATGATCTGATAGATGGAAATCCCTTTGATTATCGACACAGCTATCTGCTGCCGGGTGGTAGCCCAACGGCAAACTTCACCGGAATGCAGTTTGGGTTCTATGCGCAGGATAAATGGACTGTTAATCAGTATCTTAAGTTGACTTACGGACTGCGAATTGATATTCCTGTACTGCCTGATAATCCTACATTCAATCCGCTTGTACCGGACGCTTTCCCGGGTTACTCTACCGACAATGTAGCCAGTGGGAATATACTCTGGGCGCCAAGGTTTGGATTTAACTGGGACGTCAGTCAGGGAGCCAGAACCACACAGGTTCGCGGCGGTGTTGGTGTCTTCTCAGGTACACCACCCTTTGTATGGATCTCGAACCAGTATAGCAATACAGGTGTAGACTACGGAAGGGTAGATGAAAGAGGAGGGCTGGGTGATGGTTTCTTTAGTCCTGATCCAGATAACCAACCTACTCCGGGAACCAGTCCACAATTGGATCCTATTGAAACATCTGAAATCAATTTGATTGCCGATGATTTCAAATATCCGCAGTCTTTAAAAGTGAATCTTGCAGTGGATCAAGAGCTTCCTTTTGGAATTCGCGGTACATTAGAAGGAGTTTACTCCAAGGTGATGAATGAAGTTACCTTCTCTAACATCAACTTGGTACAGCAAGGAACATCTGCTTACGGACGACCAATTTATGGAGATATTAGTTTTAACTCCCGATTTGGTAATGCATCAGGTTTCCCTTCCAGAAAAGATCCCAACTTCACCAATGCTATTCTTTTGGAGAATACAAACAAAGGTTATCAGTATAGTATTACCGGTGAACTTGAGAAGAGATTTGCAAACGGGCTGTTCACGAAATTTGCATATACCTACAACCGTGCAACAAACGTGAATAACGGAGCATCCAGTCGTGCGATTTCAAACTGGCAGTTTACTGAAAACGTGGATGTAAACAACACAGGATTAGGTACGGCAAACTTCGAAAGACGTCACAGAATACTTGGTATTGCTTCCTATAGATTTACATGGGCAGATCGTTTTGCCACTACATTCTCCCTGATTTATGATGGTCGGTCAGGATCACCTTACAGCTACATCTACAATGGAGATGCAAACGGAGATGGCCGTTTTGATAACGACCTGATCTACGTTCCTGCAACACAAGATGAGGTTGTACTGATGAGCAACAACTGGAATGAATTAGACGAATTTATTTCAAGCACTGATGCTTTGAATGACTACCGAGGTGGGCATGTAGATAGAAACACTGATCGCGAAGAATGGACTAACTTCCTTGACTTCAAAGTAAGTCAGCAAGTTCAGACATTCGGTGGACAGTCCATCGAGTTTAGTGCGAGCATGATTAACGTATTGAACTTCCTGAACTCTGAGTGGGGAGTGCGAAGAGGCGTAAGCTTTAACAATCACAGGGTAATGGATTTCTGGCAGTATGTTGATGAAGACTTCATCGCAGACAATCCGGGTCTTGGATTATCAAATGCGGATCTTGGCAAGCCTGTTGTATTCTTTGACCCTGCCGAGCAGGAAGCTGACAATAAGTTTAACGTCAGAGACTTCGGATCAAGATGGCAAATGCAGTTTACAGTTAGATATAACTTCTAATACTGGGCTGTAAACAAAATTTTAAAGAGGAGGCCGTTTTCGGTCTCCTCTTTTTTTATATGTTCTCTATTCTAGATTTAAATTATGTGGAACAGACTTAGACTCAGGCCACTGCTAATTGCTGTAATGGTTTGTCTGCCAATTTTATACTCATGTGGCAGTGATAAAAGCCCAGATTCAGAAGCCCCAAAATTGTTGTTAGTCTCCATTGATGGATTCCACCCGGATTATGTCGATCAGTATGAAACCCCGCATATCGATCGGCTGGCTGAAACCGGTGTTCTTGCAGACTATATGATTCCGGTTTTTCCTACAAAAACGTTCCCCAATCACTACACTATCGTCACGGGACTCTATCCCGAAAACAGCGGATTGATAGCCAATAATATGTATGATGCAGAAATGGACGCATATTACAGCCTTGGAAATAGGGAGGCGGTTCGAAATGCGCAATGGTATGAAGGTGGACCGATCTGGGTAACGGCAGAAAAACAAGGCATTAAAACCGCGCCGATGTTCTGGCCCGGTTCTGAAGCACCCATTGGCGGTGACTTCTCAACCCATTTTCATACCTATGATGAGGACTTACCCTACAGTGCTCGGGTGGATTCTGTAGTTTACTGGATGACAATGCCATCTGAGCTGTCACCCGATTTTATGACGCTCTATTTTAGTAAAGTGGACACATATGGTCATTGGTACGGTCCGGACTCTGATTCAACAGCTGCCGCAGTTCGAGAGGTGGATGAGCAGATTGGCTATTTAATTTCAGAACTCGATAGAATAGGGCAAAAAGGGAACCTTAATATCATGATTGTTTCGGATCATGGTATGGCTGAGGTATATGACGAGCGTGTTATTCTGCTGGATCAGATTATTGATTTAGAAAGAGTGGATGTGGTAGACTGGAATCCTGTAGCGATGATACAATCGAAAGATGGTGAAATTGATGAAATTTATCAGATGTTGAAAGCAGATGAAAAGAATTTTACCGTTTACAAAAAAGAGGATTTGCCGGAAAGATTCCGTTTAAAAAATCACCATCGAGTACCGGAGATTATTTTGATAGCAGATTTAGGGTATAGTATCACTACGTCTGACCGATTTAAACAGAGCAGTATATCAGGTGGTGCTCATGGGTATGACAACCGATATTCCGAGATGCAAAGCTTCTTTCTTGCCACCGGCCCTTCTTTCAAAAAGAACTTTCAAATAGAAGGGTTCCAAAATATACACCTTTATGAACTGATGACTCATTTACTGGATTTGGAACCGGCCCCAAACGATGGGAGACTTGATTCATTATTTCATATCTTGAAAGAGTAAATCAATAACTAATAATCTACATGCATTTTAAAAATATAATTAGCTCTCTAACGCTACTCGCTTTTTTCATTGGTTTTAACTCCTGTTCAGGCGTTCAAAATGAACAGCCTTCAGAAGATCCCGCACCGGTTTTGATGATTTCTATTGACGGTTTTATGAACGAATACCTCGAACGCAATGACACACCCAATTTTGATCGGTTTTTAGCGGAAGGTGTCCGGGCAGAATACATGATACCTGTTTTCCCAACTAAAACATTTCCCAATCACTGGTCGCTGGCAACAGGGCTTTATGTGGAAAATCACGGAATTATCTCAAACAGCTTTTACGATTATGAACTCGATGCCCGATTCAGCTATGGAGCTCCCGATGGCCAGCACGACGAACGATGGTGGGGAGGCGAGCCGATCTGGGTAACCGCAGAGAAACAGGGGAAAACCTCGGTGAACTTCTTCTGGCCGGGGTCTGAAGCAACCTTCGATGGATTGCAGTCCACCAAATGGGTGGATTACGACGGCTCCATACCGGACAGTACACGCATTGACAGCATTGCGGCATGGTTTGATCCGGCAGGAGATGTGCAGGCAGATTTTGGAACACTCTATTTCAGCTTTGTAGATAGCCGCGGACACCGCTACGGCCCTGACGCTCCGGAAGTAGATGAGGCGGTTATTGAAATGGATCTGCTTTTGGGTTATTTCTTGGAAAAAATTGAAGGTATTGGATTGGCTGATCAGATGAACATCGTACTGGTATCAGATCATGGAATGGCTAAACAGTCTGAGGATAAAGTGATCTTTTTGGACGAGCTTATAAACCTGGACGATGTGGATATCATCGATTGGTCGCCGGTTGCAATGATTCGGCCGCATGAGGGCAAAACAGATGAGATCTACAATGCTCTAAAAGAGAATGAAGAGAATTATAGAGTGTATTTGAAGGACGAAATGCCGGAACGATTTCATTTCAGCAACCACTATCGAATTCCTGAAATTATTATGATTGCAGATATGAGCTACTCGATAACTAACAGAGACTATTTTGAGGATCGGGGTGTTGTTACCGGGATGCACGGTTTTGACAATATGGAACCGGAAATGTTTACATTCTTTGCTGCAAAAGGCCCTGCCTTTAAAATAAACGAGATTGAAGGTCCTGCAGAATCTATTAATATATACGAGCTGATTTCTCACCTGCTTCAAATAGAGCCGGCAGAGAACGATGGAAGCCTTGATGAAGTTAAAAAGTTTTTGAAACCATAAGGCAAGATTTGATAATTTCAGAATTAGCTGATTTAAACCATTGGTTTTTTGAATTGCATCTAAGCCGAATATGAAATACCATACGCAATTGATCATTGTGTAAAACCCCAAACAATACTTAGACAGATAAATGGCATACGTAGTAACAGAACCATGTGTTAACTGTAAATACACGAATTGTGCAGCGGTTTGCCCTGTTGACGCTTTTCGTGAAGGCCCCAATTTTCTAACAATTGATCCGCTTGAATGTATCGATTGCGATGCTTGCGTATCAGAATGCCCTGTTGAGGCTATCTATCCTGATGATGAAGTGCCCGAAGAGTGGGAACACTACATTGAGCTGAATGAGCGGCTGGCCGAAAAGTGGGAAGACCGTATTATTAACGAAACGATCGACGCTCTCCCTGATGCTGATGAATGGGCCGAGAAAGATAATAAGCTCGAATTTTTACAGGAAGATTGGGACTAATCTAGTTGTTAAATCCATTCTCCTTCTTGAACTTCATTAAAGATCATCAGACCCATTGAGTAAAACTGCAGATACCCATCATATATTAAAAGTCAGGGATAGAGAGCTTGATTTAAGCACTCCCAAAGTGATGGGTATTTTAAATGTTACTCCCGACTCTTTTTCGGACGGAGGCGAATACAATAAACTGGAGTCTGCACTTGATCGGATTGAAGTGATGGTACGGCAAGGGGCAGAGATTATCGATATTGGAGGGGAGTCAACCCGCCCGGGGTCCGACCCCGTTTCAGCGGATGAAGAGGCTTCAAGAGTACTGCCTGTGCTCAAGGTTGCTGTTGAACGATTTTCTGATACGCTCTTTTCGATTGATACAACTAAATATAGTGTTGCCCGGTCGGCACTTGAAGCTGGAGCTCATATCATCAACGATGTAAGCGGACTGCAGAAAGAGCCTCGATTTGCTGAATTGTGCTCTGAATTTAAAGCCGGCTATGTGTTGATGCATTCTCAGGGTGATCCCAAAACCATGCAGAAAAATCCGGCCTATGAAGAAGTTGTATCTGATATCATAGATTTTATTGGCCGGCAGGTTGAAGTTTTGGAGAATGGTGGTGTAGAGAGCATCATGGTTGATCCCGGTATTGGGTTTGGTAAAACGCTACAACATAACCTGAAAATCATTTCCGGACTTCATAAATTCACTAAATTTGGCTACCCTGTATTGATGGGGGCTTCCCGTAAATCGATGGTTGGTCAAATTTTAAATAACCGGCCGGCAGACGGCAGATTGGCGGGTACGATAGCCGTGCACTACCAAAGCTTAATGAATGGAGCTAAGATTTTAAGAGTGCATGATGTTCTGGAAGCGAACGACTCAATTCAAGTATATAACGCTGTAATGTCATCTGAAGACAGATAGCAGATAACCTCAAAATTTGAAACTGTGATACCGATAGGATTTTTAGAGTTTGGTCTCAAAGACCTGCTGGAAACACTGGTGATTGCGCTGGTGTTGTTCTATCTGTACAGATGGATTCGGGGGACGTTCGCGATTCAGGCTGCACTGGGCCTTCTTTTTGTCATCATCCTGAACGGTGTTGTGAGTTTGCTGGGTTTTACCACGCTTAACTTCATGCTTCGAAGCATTCTGGATGTCGGTGTACTGGCTGTATTTATCATCTTTCAGCCCGAGATCCGCAAGCTTCTCTACAGCCTTGGTCAGAATACTACATTCGATCGGTTTATCGGCAGGTCGGGGGCAGACACGGTTATCGAGGAGGTTATTGATGCGGTGAAGAATATGGCGCAGGTTAAAACCGGCGCACTAATTGTGTTTGCCCGAAGCTCTTCACTGCAGGATCTGGTTGATGTGGGGGTGAAACTGGACGCCCGCGTTAATGCGCAGTTGCTGCAAACAATATTTCAAAAAGATACTCCTCTTCATGATGGCGCCGTTGTGATTCGGAATAATCGCATTGTTGCCGCGAGCTGTTATCTGCCTATCTCTCAAAACCCCAACATCTCATCTGTATTTGGAACACGGCACCGGGCAGCGGTTGGAATCAGTGAAACAAATAACGTATTTGTGATTGTTGTTTCTGAAGAGACCGGACGTATTTCGATCGCAAAAAATGGCGCATTGACAAGTGGATTGTCTATTCAGAAACTGCGAACCGAGATGGAGACATCCCTCGGAGAGGAGAAAGGGGATGGAATGGGATTCAGTTCAGAGAAAGCCGATCTGGAAATGAATTAATGAGCTGGTTTATTTTTCGAAAAAATTGAGAAGATCCTTTGCTGCTTTATATGAACTTAGCTTTCCTGTTTGCACATCCTTCTCAACATTGGCAAGCTTCTCTTTAATACCGGGTTTTGAATAAAATTTCTGTTTCAGCTCGCGGTTGATGGTTTCATACATCCAGTAAGCGGCTTGCTCTTTTCGGCGTTCCTCAAAAAATCCATTTTCTGAAGTTAGTTCCAGATAGTTCTGAATCTCATTCCAGATCTCTTCAATACCACTTTCCTGAAGTGCAGAACAGGTTAGCACTTTTGGTTTCCAGCCGGAAGGGGATGGCGGGAATAAAGACAACGCATTTTCATATTCGAGTTTAGCTTTTTTAGCGGCACGTATATTTTCTCCTTCAGCTTTGTTGATGGCAATAAGATCTGCCATTTCCATAATTCCACGCTTGATTCCCTGCAGTTCGTCGCCTGCTCCGGCAAGCATCAGTAGCAGGAAAAAATCAACCATCGAATGAACGGTGGTTTCGGATTGACCTACGCCAACGGTTTCAATAAAAATGGTGTCGTACCCGGCGGCCTCACATAAAAGCATGGTTTCCCGCGTTTTTTGGGCAACACCGCCTAATGTGCCTGAAGTGGGAGATGGACGGATAAATGCACGGTCGTCCGTTGAAAGATTTTGCATGCGGGTTTTATCTCCTAAAATACTTCCCTTGGAACGGCTGCTGCTCGGGTCTATAGTCAGTACGGCGAGTTTGTGCCCTTTTTCAATAATGTGTTGTCCCATAGCTTCAATGAAAGTACTTTTTCCAACTCCGGGCACACCCGTAATTCCTATTCGAATGGAGTTCCCGGTTTTGGGAAGACACTTTTCCAGAATCTTCTGACCCATCTCACGCCTTTCACTATTACTGCTTTCAATAAGTGTAATAGCCTGCGAGAGGGTTGTACGGTCGCCACTCAGAATTCCGTCGACATACTCTTCTACAGACTTCTCAGCCGCCCGCTTCGATCGGTAATTTGGATTGACAGGGTCATTCACATCAGAACCTTTATTAATTGAAAGTGATTTGTTTTTGGATTTTGTCATGTTATTGAATTCTCCCCTTGAGGGGAGTACTCCATCCCGAATACTTTCGGGATGGAGGGAGGGGTGTTAAGAGTTTTGATTATGATTCAATTTGATCCAATTCTGTATGTCTTCTAAAACATCTGAAATTTTTTTCTTAACCTCAGTTTCACTAAATCTAAGAAAGTTGACTCCGTTTTCTTCAATTTCCTGTTGTCTGTTCAAATCTGAAATGGATACTTCAGGATGATCATGATAACACCCATCAATTTCGATTGCTAAAAGAAGTTCATGGCAAAAGAAATCTACAATGTAATTTTTGATGGGCACTTGTCTGTGAAATTGATACCCTAATTTTTTTCCTCTTATCTCTTGCCATAACAATACTTCACCGTAGGTCATATTACTGCGCAATTCTCTGGCGAGTTTTTTCAGCTTTGGGTTATATGGGAGAATTTTGTTGGGCATGATTTACTTAGAAGTAATTTTTACACTCCCACTCCCCTCGAGGGGAGATTACATTGTGTTTAATCCCTCATCAAGATTTTTAAAATCTTTTGTGCTGCTACGGGAATAACCGTTCCGGGTCCGAAAACGGCAGCTACTCCATGATCATAGAGAAACTTATAATCCTGATTCGGAATGACTCCACCTACAATGACCATGATATCCTCACGTCCCAGCTTCTTCAATTCATCAACCACTTTTGGAACAAGAGATTTATGTCCCGCAGCCAGGCTTGATACACCGAGAATGTGAACGTCATTTTCAACAGCTTGCCGGGCAGCTTCTTCCGGGGTTTGAAAAAGCGGACCGATATCTACATCAAAACCTAAATCGGCAAAGCTGGTAGAGATCACCTTGGCACCGCGATCGTGGCCATCCTGCCCCATTTTTGCAACCATAATTCGCGGCCTGCGTCCTTCTTTCTCTTCAAATTGGTCAGCCAGTTCCCTGGCCTTTTTAAATTCCTCGTTGTCGTCAATTTCTGATGAATACACGCCTGATATAGATTTAATGGTTGCCTGGTAACGACCGAAAGATTCCTCCATCGCATCGGAAATTTCACCCAATGAAGCCCGTTTCCGTGCTGCATCAATGGCTAACTCCAGGAGATTTCCCTCCCCTGATTCAGCGCATTTGGAAAGGGCGTCAAGCGATGCCTCAACTTCATTCTGATCTCTTTCAGCTTTTAATTTTTGCAGTCGTTCAATCTGAGATTGTCGTACTTTTTCATTATCCACTTCAAGAATATCGATCGGCTCCTCTTTGGCCAGCCGATATTTATTTACACCAACGATGGTCTCTTTTCCGCTGTCTATTCGCGCCTGTTTGCGGGCTGCAGCCTCTTCAATTCTCATTTTAGGAACACCTGCTTCAATCGCTTTTGCCATGCCGCCAAGCTCTTCTACTTCTTCAATAAGATCGAGTGCATTTCTTGCCAGTTGATCGGTTAGCGTTTCCACGTAGTAACTTCCTGCCCATGGGTCGATCGCCTTGGTGATACCTGTTTCCTCCTGGAGGAAAAGCTGCGTATTTCGGGCAATTCGAGCCGAGAAATCCGTTGGCAGTGCGATGGCTTCGTCCAGTGCATTGGTGTGTAATGACTGAGTATGCCCCAATGCAGCCGCCATCGCTTCAATCGTTGTTCGGGCAATATTGTTGAAAGGATCCTGTTCTGTGAGGCTGTACCCGGATGTTTGAGAGTGTGTTCTCAGCGAAAGTGATTTTGGATTCTTAGGGTTGAACTGCTTCATTAATTTGGCCCAAAGCATTCGCCCGGCCCGCATCTTGGCGATCTCCATAAAGTGGTTCATTCCAATTCCCCAGAAGAACGAAATTCTCGGGGCAAAATCATCCACGTCCAAGCCGTTTTTAATTCCGGCCCTAACATATTCGAGTGCATCAGCCAGCGTATAAGCAAGTTCCAGGTCTGCAGTGGCACCCGCTTCGTGCATGTGGTACCCACTAACGCTGATGGAGTTAAAGCGCGGCATATATTTTGAAGTGTACTCAAAAATATCTCCTACAATTCGCATGGAGGGTGCGGGTGGATAGATATAGGTGTTGCGCACCATAAACTCTTTAAGGATGTCATTCTGAATGGTACCACTCAGCTTTTCACGCGGAACACCCTGTTCTTCGGCCGCAACAATGTAGAACGCCATCACCGGAATTACAGCCCCGTTCATCGTCATGGAAACGGACATCTCATCCAGTGGAATCTGATCAAAGAGAACTTTCATGTCCAGAATTGAGTCGATGGCCACTCCCGCTTTCCCGACATCTCCGGAAACCCGCGGGTGATCTGAATCGTAACCGCGATGTGTAGCCAGATCAAAAGCAACGGAAAGGCCTTTCTGCCCGGCAGCTAAATTTTTGCGATAAAATTCGTTGGAATCTTCAGCCGTTGAAAAGCCCGCATATTGACGAATCGTCCAGGGACGAACCGTATACATCGTTGAGTATGGGCCGCGGAGATAGGGTGGAATACCGGCCGCAAAATCGAGATGATTCAATTTTGAAATATCATTCTCCGAATACCGGGGTTTAACCGTGATTTTTTCCGGGGTGGTCCATTCAGTACGAGTTGACTCACCGGACATTGATTTTTCTGAGGATAAGCCGGGCTTGAGTTCTATTGTTGAAAAATCGGGTCTCATGATGATGCCTTTTCAGTTTTAAAAATTTGATCCTGAATTGTTAATAGGGTTTCAGGGATATTCATACCAGAATAGATAAAGTGATCAATACCGAATTTACTGAATTGAGCTTCATTGTTTTTTGGATTCCCGGCAAGAACCAATACTCCTTTTGTTCCAAATTCATCACAAAAAGATTTGACTAACTCGCCGTATTCATCGTCAGCCCCGCATAATACGTAAATATCGGATTGGTTCGAGCTTAGCTTTTCAAGAGCACTTTCAACGGATTCAAACCCAATAGGTGAATCGATTTTGAAACCGGCACAGCCTAATATATTGGATGCAAACGTGGCACGAAGTTTCCTCCACTTTTTATTTCCCACGGGCACGAGCTGAACAGTTGGAAAGCCTTCATTTTTATCCGCATACTCTTCAGTTCGTCGCCGGATAGATTCGAATATTTCGCCGGCCCGGAAAGGCTCAAGGGATGTGTAAAGAACTTTTTGAGGCTCTAAGTAGGCGGGAAAAAGATCGCCAACAAAATGTTCGTTATTTAGATTTACAGAAAGTGAATCGATCAGTTTTTCGGAATCGACAGTTGCGGAACTGTCCGAAGTACTCAGGGCATCGGTAAAATCGGTTGTTAATACGGGATCGGGAAGCTTTTCATCACTGTTGGTATAGTTATTTACTCCAACTAAAGTCCGCTTGCCGGTGGCATAGGCTTCAATTTTTCTGTTTCTGGAAGTCTTAATTTCTGACTGTAAGGATCTGCTTTTCAATGCGTGAAGAAATCCACCCTGTTTTTCGATCATTTGGAAAAACTCCCAGCTTTTATGCGCAATCTCATCTGTAAGCTGCTCAATATAATATGATCCGGCCGCAGGGTCGTCAACCTTCCCGAAATGCGCTTCCTCAGCAATAATATGATGTATATTGCGAGCAATTCGGGATGAGAATGTATTGCTAGTGTTGAATTTCTCGTCGTAGGGTTGAATTACAAGGGAATCAACACCTCCCATCACTGCCGACATCGCTTCAGTTGTTGCTCGCAGTGTATTGTTATGAGGGTCGGCCAGAGTTTGATTCTGCGGTGTCGTTTCAGCGTGTATATACAGCGGCTGAGTATGGTCTGCTCCATACGCATCGAGTAGGTTAGCCCATAAAATTCGTGTAGCTCTGAACTTTGCAATCTCAGGAAAGTAGAGTGGCCCGGCGCTTAAGCGGAATTGTATGGAACCGGCCGTTTGGTTTAGGTTTTGTTTGTTGCTGCGCGCCAGGTATTCACTTGCGATTGCCAGTGATACTCCCAGTTCCTGAATGATTGAAGCGCCCGATGTGTGATAAAAAAGTCCGTTTGCACAGAGCGTTTTGAAATTATTTTGGCCGGTAAGCTGTCGGATGATACGATTTAGCTTTTCAGGTGGCAGAGGCTCACGCCCATGTTGTGCAGTGAAAGTAAAAGGATCAAAAAAGAAACCGGCGTTCTTAATGTTACTCTCTGAGTTCTGTATCATTGCCAGAACAGCAGGGGTATTCATGCCGCTGTCGAAGAGTAATTTACAATCAGAAAAGTCAATACCGGAGACCATTCTGTCAAAATCTTTTTGGGATTGGAGTTGAGTGCCAATCATATTTCCGCCAACGGCCCCGTCACTGTAAGAAATATCGCAAGTTATTTGAAACGAATCAGCACCGCCTTTAAGCGATTGTTTTAGTTCGCTGTTGGTTTCGGCCGGGTCAGATTCTGAGATCAGTTCACAGCGATACCAGTCAGAATTGATTGTTGCTTTGACAGATTCAGCCCGGTAGTGCTTCAGTTTATCCAAATCGTCTGAACGGTAAAATGGATATGGGGACAGCCCCTCCAGAGTGTTCCACTTTAGTTTCTTTTTGTAATCAGCACCTTTCAGATCTTTTCTGATCTGTTCTTCCCACTGCTCGCGGCTAATGGGTTCAAATTCTGAAAAAAGATTCATTTCTTTTTGCTTCTTCACTGCATTTGATTTTATTCTGTTTCTATAATGATCGTAAAATAGTGAGGAGCTCTCTGTTTCGCTAACTTAAACGGAAATTGGGTACGGAAAAGCGCTTACAAACTCCTATATTTATACCGAAAAATTACCGAATAACTTAATAAGAAAGACTATGTCAGATACAGGAAGTAAAATTTCTCCGCTCACGCAATTGACCGAAGATGAGCAGATGCTGAGAGACGCAGCAGCAGAATTTGCAGATACAATGATTAAGCCCAAGGTTCATGAAATGGATGAGGCTGCTAAATTGGACAAAGACCTGATCAAGCAGTTTTTTGATATGGGTTTTATGGGTATTGAAGTCCCGGAAGAGTATCAGGGTGGAGGCGGCTCATTTTTTATGAGCATTGTAGCTATTGAGCAAATTTCACGCGTTGATGCATCCGTGGGTGTATTCATGGATGTGCAAAACACACTGGTTAATAACGCCTTTTTAAACTGGGGTTCGGATGAAGTTAAGAAGAAGTTTTTACCTCAGCTGGCTACCGAAAAAGTGG
The DNA here is from genome assembly GCA_001564065.1 of Chitinophagaceae bacterium T5-Br10_B2g13. Classification (GTDB taxonomy): domain Bacteria; phylum Bacteroidota; class Rhodothermia; order Balneolales; family Balneolaceae; genus Rhodohalobacter. Next base: position 72,886 of record LKNA01000002.1, on the reverse strand, counting down.
GTGCTTACTGTCTTTCAGAAGCAGGTTCGGGAAGTGATGCCTTTGCACTGAAGTGTGCCGCAAAAGAAGATGGCGACGACTACATTTTAAATGGAACCAAGCTTTGGATTACAAATGCCAAAGAGGCCGATATATTCCTTGTTTTCGCTACGGTGGATCCATCTGCAGGGTACAAAGGAATTACAGCTTTTATTGTAGAGCGGGGTATGGAAGGTTTTTCTGTCTCTAAAAAGGAAAACAAACTGGGTATCCGGGCAAGCTCTACTTGCGAACTGCTTCTCGAAGACGTTCGTGTACCGAAAGAGAATGTTCTCGGTGAGGTTGGAAAGGGATATAAAGTAGCGATTGAAACGCTAAATGAAGGACGAATCGGTATTGGCGCTCAAATGATCGGTATTGCCCAGGGAGCATTTGATGCAGCCATTGCATACACAAAAGAGCGAAAGCAGTTTGGGAAAGCCATCGCGGATTTTCAGGGTGTTCAATTCCAGCTTAGCGAGATGGCTACCCAACTGGAAATGGCAAGATTGCTAGTGTATAATGCAGCGAGGCTGAAAGAGGCCGGTCAGCCGTTTCTCAAGGAAGCTGCAATGGCGAAGTATTATAGCTCCGAAGTAGCAGAAAAAGTAAGCTCAATGGCGGTAGATCTATATGGCGGATACGGATACGTGAAAGAGTATCCTGTTGAGAAATACTACAGAGATGCCAAAATTGGCAAAATCTATGAAGGAACATCCAACATGCAGCTTGCTACCATTGCAAAAATTATCCTGAAAGAAGGGTAGTTGAACTCTTTTACAAAATTAAAGGCTGCGGGTTATTTCTCGCAGTCTTTTTTTGCTTAAAGAAGGAGAATTTTTGATATCGATATTAAATTGCAGAAATGTTTAATAAAAAAGGAATGATTTAGAACGGCATACTCGTTAAAGCCTGTTGACGATAAATAAACATGAACGAAATGCCTGTTTCTTCAATTTAAACAGTAGAACCAGTTAGAAAAACCAGCACAAGTAGATGGATAATTTAGAACAGAAGTTGAAATCGCTCGCTAAAGATGATAAATCCTTAAAAGAGTTGAAGGAGTTATTTAGCGATGTAGCCGAAGAGAAAAACAAGTATAAAAAACACCTTGAGCTACTTGAAAAAGCGATCCGGAGCGATTACGATTCTATTGTGATTACGGAGCTTGAGCTTGAAGAACCGGGCCCCAAAATCGTTTATGTAAACGATGGCTTTACAAAAATGACCGGCTATACCCGAGAAGAAGCTTTAGGCAAAACTCCACGTATTCTGCAGGGTGAAAAGACCGACCGAGCTGTGCTGGATAAATTGAAAGAGCGATTAAAGGAAGGAAAAGCATTTTTTGGCCATACTGTAAACTATAGAAAAGACGGTTCAGAGTTTATTAATCAGTGGGATATACATCCGTTAACTAATGAGAAAGGTGAAATCACTCACTGGGTCTCTTATCAGCATGATATTACCGAGAGAAAACGATCGGAGAAAAAAGTGGTAGACTCTGAAATGGAGTTTGATAAGCTCAGAGAAGAGAGCAAGAAAACCCTTATTGATGTAGACGAACAAGGAAATATAGTCACTTCAAACAAGGCATTCCGCGACCTTGCCGGTTATGCAGATGAAGAACTCAAGAAATTTAAATTCTGGGAAATTCTGGAAGATGAGCTGATTGAGTCCTACAAACACAAGTTTGACTCTTTCAAGCCTAGCGATTTTAATGATCGCTCTTATGAAATGGTGATCAAGAACAAAAAAGGCGAGCCTGTTGAAGTAAAGGCATCAGCCAGAATTCTGACCGTTCACGGGCAGAAAATCGTGAGAATGTCTTTTGAGAATAAATCTTTGCAGAAACGCATTATGGCAATGCTTTCCAAGAGAAATGCGAATTTTAATAAAGTTTTTGAACGCGACAGAGATTTTAATTACAAGCTTATCAAGACTGCGGGTAATGAGTTTATGTTTGAATATGTTTCAGACAGCTTTAGTAAAATTACCGGCATCACTGCAGATGAGGCGATAACATTAAATCTGGATGACATAATCCACAATGATGATCTGGAAACATTCCACAATCACTTGAATATTGTTCTGGACGGTAAACCCAATACCGAGCAGTATCGCATTAAAAGTAAAGATGGCGGTTATGTTGAAGTGATTGACTACGCAAAGCCGGAGTGGGATGCAGATAGGTCTAAAGTTGAGGCCATTAAAGGTGCAACATCAACAGAAATCTCATCCGAGTACAAGTCTAACTGATTGAAGATCCCGACCTAATCATTACCCTGTTTTTTTGTAACTTTGCAGAAAAGAAAACACTATGACGATAGAAGAAAAACAGGATCGGATAATACGAGAATTTAAAGCACTTGGCGACTGGCCTGAAAGGTATAAGTACATCATCAAACTTGGGCAAAAGCTGGATCCACTTGATGAGAAGTATAAAACAGATGATAACCTCGTTCGTGGCTGCCAGTCTCAGGTTTGGCTTCATACGGAACTTGATAATGATAAAGTTGTTTTTAAAGCAGACAGTGACGCCGCTATAACGAAAGGCCTGGTGGCACTGATGGTGCGGTTTTACTCTGAGGAAACTCCGGAAGATATTCTTACCAACAATCCCGACTTTATCAAGAAAATTGGGATGCAAGAACACCTCTCACCAACACGTTCCAATGGGCTGGCATCTATGATTAAACAGATGAAGATTTATGCAATGGCTTATAAGTCTAAGCTTCAGAGTGCTGAAAACTAATTTTATAGAGCATACACTGTAATCTCTTCTTATATTCTGCGTTATGAGCCCTGAAACTTTAATAAGTATACATTTCAATAAATATTATGAATAAGAAAAATATCCAGATTATTGCTCTGATTGCATTTGTAGTTATCGCCGGTGGCGTTCTGTATTATGGGTTAAGCAACAATTCAGGAAACGGTTCAGCAAATGTTGAACGTCAGGCACAAAAAGTTCACATCCTCAAATACAGTGATTACCAATGCCCGGCTTGCAAAGCGTATGTTCCAGCCCAAGAACAGATAAAGCAGGAATTCGGTGATATGGTCGAAATTGAATACCGTCACTTTCCACTTAGCTCTTTTCAGTACTCCACGCTGGCATCCTACGCTGCTGAAGCCGCCAGAGAGCAAGGAAATTTTAAAGAGATGCACGATATGATTTTTGAATACCAGGAAGTTTGGTCTCAGGGAGATGCTCGTAATCATTTTATGGACTTTGCACAGGAGATTGGCCTGGATATGGAGCAGTTCGAAGCCGATCTGGAATCTGAAGTGATTCATCAGCGCGTTGAAAGTCAACGTCAGGAAGGTATTCGCCGACAGGTAAACGCCACTCCTACATTCTTCTTTAATGGGCAGCGTTTGCGCCAAAACCCGCAAACCTACGACCAGTTCAAGTCGATGGTTGAACTCTACATGTATCGTTCATAAAATGGTTTATCAGTTTCTAGACAGATCACCTCAATTTGATGATTCTGTGTTTGTAGCACCAAGTGCAGATATTATTGGTGATGTAACCATTGGAAAAGACAGTTCTGTTTGGTTTAACTCAACGATACGAGGTGATGTTAACTGGATTGAAATTGGCGAGCGCTCCAACATTCAGGACAATGCGTCTATTCACGTGATGAATCAGACGGGACCTACAAAGATTGGTAATGATGTTACAGTTGGGCACAATGCGATGGTGCACGGCTGTACAATTCACGACCGTGTACTTATAGGCATCCACGCCACAGTTTTGGACAAGGCAGTTATTAACAGCGACGTGATTGTTGCTGCCGGAACCTTGGTACCTCCCGGAAAAGTGTTGGAATCGGGCTACATGTATATGGGTTCTCCCGCAAAAAAACATCGCAAACTGACGGAGGAGGAGCTGGAGTCGATAAAATCCTCCGCTAAAAATTATGTGAAATATCAACGTACATATCGTCAGGTAGATACGTACGATGAGAACCCTTTCTATACTCCAAAGCAGTAAATTTATATCAATAAAGCACAGGTTTCCTGTGCTTTTCTTATCTATGCATGGCTGGAATTTATATACACATACCATTTTGTAAACAGGCATGCAGTTACTGTGACTTCTACTTTATTACACGAAAAAAACTGGTAGAGCCCCTTGTAGATTCACTGATCAGTGAAATTGAATCGTATCGGGGAACCGACTATTCCGAAGAGCAGATAGAGACCGTTTATCTTGGTGGTGGTACTCCGTCTCAGCTTAATCCAGATCAGCTTGAGCGGATATTCAATGCGCTGGAAGATACATTTTCCTTAAATCCTGTTGAGGTAACGATGGAGATGAATCCGGATGATGTTACGCCGGATTATTTGAGATCGCTGCTGGATCTGGGAATTAATCGTGCCAGTATGGGCGTGCAGTCATTTGATGAAAAACTGCTTCAGTTTATGCATCGCGCACATACAAAAGATGAAGCACTAAAAGCTCTGGATAGTTTGCAAACAGCAGGCTTTCCCACATTTACTGCCGATCTAATTTACGGTAATCCCGGTCAGACCTTGGAAATGCTTGAGGAAGACATATCTCAGCTCCTGGAGTACGATCCGCCACACATCTCGGCGTACTCGCTTACAGTAGAGCCTCAAACCCGATTGGGGAAACAGGTTGAGCTTGGGAGAATCTCTCCGCCGGAAGATGATCTGGTCGCCGAACATTTTGATCTCCTGACAAATAAATTAGGGATTGCAGGGATTGAGAGGTATGAAGTGAGCAACTTTTCAAAACCGGGCAAAGAAGCCGTTCACAACAGCAACTATTGGCGCCATAAAAACTATTTGGGGCTGGGTCCATCGGCACACTCATTCTGGTGGTCTGATGAAACTGCTCTCAGATGGGAGAACAGGTCTGATATAAATCAGTATATGAATGCACTTTCCAATGACAGTGCTAAAGAGGTAGAAAAGCTTTCCCTGTTCAGCCTGGCGGAAGAGAGGCTGATGCTTGGGCTGCGCACCAAATGGGGCGTCAGTTTTGATGAGCTGAAATCCAGATACAGTTATGAGATGAACCATAGACAAGCTGAGTGGCTGGACTATCAAAGAGAAAAAGGAATGCTGAAAACAGAAGAAGATGTTTTGAGGTTTACACCGGAAGGATTGAAAATTGCAGACCTTTTAATTGTAGATCTGCTCTCAAAAAGCTAACCCTATGAGCGCCTCATTTTTTGAGCTATGTGATACTATTCAGCTGATTCGTAAAACACGAGGCACAAATGCTAAGATCAAATTATTTGCTCAATATTTGTCTGAACTTAATTCTGTTGAAGACCTGCAGCTTGCAGCTCAATTTGTAGGTGAGGGTGCTTTTTCAGTGATAAGCGGCAAACGCGCTTCTGTTGGCAGCAGAACCGCCGGCCTTGCGGCATCAGGGTTTTGTGAAATTGACTACGATAAGGTGTACAAGCCGTGCAGAACGGCAACAGGGAGCAACTCCGAGACTATTGAGAGACTTTTACAAAACATCCCTGAGGCTATTGAAAAACGAGAGCCGGTAAGCTTATCACTTCATGAGGTGAATGGTCTGTTTCATGATCTTCTCGACGTTTCCTCGCGTGTGGATAAAATTGACCTGCTTCAAAAAATGTGGAGAAGAATGCATCCGGTTGAAGTAAAATACTCCATCCGAATGCTGGGTCAGGGTTCACTTAGAATAGGGTTTGAAACAAAGAGTGTTATAGCATCCATTGCCAAAGCGTTTAACTACGATAAAGAGAGTGTACGTTATGCGCATATGATTACAGGAAGTATCGGTAAGACAGCTGTACTGGCAAAAGAGGAGCGTTTAAGTGAGGCGGAGTTTAAACTGTTTCACCCGCTATCATTTATGCTCGCTTCGCCGATCCAGAGCAGGGCCGTAGAGAATCTGTCAGATTACATTGCCGAAGAGAAATTTGATGGAATGAGGGCGCAGGTCCATTATGCTGATAATAACACTGAGATCTATTCAAGAGATCTCAATGAAATAACACACTCCTTTCCTGAAATAGAGTATTTTTTCAAAAATAGTTCACTCCCTGAAGTTGTATTGGACGGGGAGATTTGCGTTTACTATGATGAGAAAATTCAGCCTTTTCAGCTTCTTCAAAAAAGGATGGGTTTAAAAAAACCATCAAAAAAGATATTGAATGAACTGCCTGTTCTTTTTATCGCTTACGACCTTCTGTATCTCAGTGAAACACCAACTTTTGAGGCACCGCTTGAGCAGCGAAGAGAACAGCTCGAAATCCTTTCCGATAAATATAAAATTCCGGTATCGAACCAGTTTGAACTAAATGATAACGACATCCTTGATGAACTCTTTGATCGAGCCATTGCACATGGCAATGAGGGGTTAATGCTTAAAAAACGGGGCTCCTCTTATGAGTATGGGCAGCGTGGGAAATCTTGGCTAAAGGTTAAAAAGCCGGGCGGCACACTAGATACAGTGATGATGTATGCGCACGCGGGTAGCGGGAAACGAGGCGGTTTGTATTCTGATTTCACATTGGGAATTTCGGTAAAGAGTGATGATCGGTATGAGGAGGAGTTTATACCGATTGGGAAAGCGTATGGCGGCTACACTGATGAAGAACTTAAAAGGATGAACTCCGAAATAAAAAAGTTAACCGTAGAAAGATACGGACCAACTTTAGGATTGATGCCGGGGCTGATGGTAGAGCTGGAATTTGACGATATTCAATTGAATAAGAGAACAAAGGCAGGCTATACGCTCCGACTGCCTCGCTTTAAGCGAATCAGATGGGATTTATCCCCTGATGATGCAGACACGTTAAAAGATGTTGAACGATTATATAAAAATAGGATAGAGAAAGAGAGGTTGGTGCAGGGAAATAATCCCTCATTTTATTTCAGTAAAACTGAGCGTTAACGTTTTACCGGAGGATTATACTTAGTGCACTGAAATTACAAATAATCTGTTATATTAAAGTTGTCTAATGTAAATAAGATCATTGCCGCAATGAGGGTACCGCTCTCTTTAATCATAATATTTTTGCTTCTACACCTGCAGATTGATGCTAATGGCCAACAGACCGATTTGGACAGCTTGCGATCTGCGGTAAACCCCGCTATATCAACGATGGAAACTGTGGAGTCCCTCAACGAACTGGGTGAGCAGCTGGTAATGAGAGGGGAGTTTGAGGAAGCGAAAGAGTGGTTGTTACTTGCATTTCAGGTTGCTGATAAATTAGATGAGGAGAACGATCGCGCCCAGTTTATGACGCTGGTAAGTTTGGGGTCACTCTATCTTTCCAGAGAGGAGCCCGATTCAGCCCTCATAATGCTGGATCAGGCAGAGTTTCTCGATATTCCTCCGGAGAGTATGAATACTCAGAAGAATCTAAAAGCCGTGGCACTTCAGATGTCCGGCCAGCTTGTGCTCTCATCCAGATTATACGAAGAGGCTATCCAGGTTGCAGACTCGCTAGGGCGGGAAGATCAGGTAGCAGGATTGAGGATGAATCTTGCATCGGTATACTCATCAATGGGTGATCAGATAGAAGCGCTCCAGAATTTTTACGACGCACTGGTATTTGCAGAAAATGAAAAAGATTCCGTTTTAATTGCCATCACCTCAAACAATATTGGAAATCTGTTTGAGGAAATGGAAGATTACGAACAAGCTGAGTTCTACCTGGACAAATCTGAAGAGATAAGCAGAGCGATTGGCCATCAGATAAATTTGCGCAGAGTTTACGTAAATAAGGGAAATCTTTATTCATCAATTGGCCGTTATGAGCTGGCAGAAGAGTACTATACTGAGGGATTGACCTTGGCTGAATCTGCAAATGATCGTTTGGCACAAGTTCGAATCTACTATAATTTGGCCCGAATGGAAGCGCAGCGCGGAGATTTAGCAAGGGCCGAGGAGATTTTCCTGTTTACACTGGATGAAAGTGTGAAATTGGGAAGCGTTGAAGGACAGTATAACAGTGCCATCAGTTTAGGTAACCTGGAATCTGAGAAAAATAATTTTGGGGCAGCCGCCAGATGGTATGCCAGAGCTCAATCTATTGCGGAAGAGAGAGGGTATCGCGGATTCCAGGCCGAGTCGTACAATAAGCTTTATGAAGTTTATAAAAGTGCCGGAAACACAGCCCTCGCTCTTCAATGGCTGGAGCGGTTAACGGAGCTCGAAGATTCATTGGCTTCGGAAGAGAGGTTAAGACTTCAGGCAGAGTATGAAACACTTTTCAACATAAGAACCAGGGAGCAGCAGGCAGAGATCATTGAGGCTCGGCAGCAGGAGATTCAGGCGAGGGTGGATCTGCAGAAATGGCTCATTGTTTTCGCATTTTCACTGGGTGCTTTTCTGCTGGCAGTGGCATTTGTTCTGAATCGATCGAACCGTAAAGTTATGGATGTGAATTCTGAACTTGAGGAGTCGAACCAGAAAATCCGGGAGGTGAACAAGACTGTAAAGGAGAAAAACAATGAGCTTGAGCAGGTGAATCAAGTAAAAAATAAACTTTTTGCCATTGTTGCCCACGATTTAAGGAGTCCGCTGAGTTCCCTTCAAAGCTTAATCTATCTGATACGTGAGCATGATCTGTCTAAATCAGAAAGGGATAATATTCTCGATTCGCTGGATCAAAACATTCAGGATAACTCCAACATGATGGATAATCTGCTGGCCTGGGCAAAAGCTCAAATGAACGGGGTTCAGCTAAATAAACGAGATTTTGAATTTTCTGAGGCAGCGAAAGCGGTAACGGAGCAGGTTCGTTTTCAGGCAGAAAACAAAGGGATATCAATTGAGTTGCAAGTAGATAATGGACTCTTGGTTAGAGCTGATTATGATATTGTGAAGCTTGTTTTACGAAATCTTATAGCCAATGCGATAAAATTCAGCAAAGAAAATGACGAAATTACGGTTAGCGGAAGCAGAAATGGGCGGTATGCTGAAGTGCAAATTATTGATGAGGGAATGGGGATTAAGGCGGAAGATCAGTCGAAACTTTTTGGAAATGAACACTTTACAACTCGTGGCACCAAGAACGAAAAAGGCAGCGGATTGGGGCTGAATTTGAGTAAAGAGTATGTGGAGGAGCATGGTGGAGATTTGTGGTTTAAAAGTGAATACCAGGTGGGAACCACATTCTATTTCACTCTGCCTTTAGCAGAACAGTTTGATGAAAAAATAGAGACAAGTAACGGTCATTCCGGTACAGAGCAGTGGGTAACTACAGGTCAAACGAGCAGTAACTAATCCTCAGCTTCATACTCCAGGTGAAGAAAAGAACTTACTAATCCCTCCTGATCCAGATAGTGTTGAACAACATCCGGATTAGGTGTGTGAGTTATATAGACTTTCCCGGGCGAGAGTTCTTTGCAGAACCTGATCAATTCAAAAAAGTCGAGATGATCAGAAAGCGGAATGAGTTTATCCGCTGTGAGCTGTGTTCGCCTGGACTCATTGGAAGCCCACCCAGAACAGTACGCCACCCGAGTTTTTGAAATATTTGAGGCAAATCCTTTTGAGAGTGCTGATGAAGGAGTGACCAGAATTTTCCCCTCGCACTCCTCACGTACATAGGTTGAATAGTTTCCCAGATTAATACCGTGTTTTTCGTAAACATCACACAGTTTAAATCCTGCTCCGTGTATCATTACCGGATGATTTAAGGGAGCGAGCATGTGCATGATCTCCTGTGCTTTTCCCAGATTATATCCCAGAAAAATGGGCGTGTATCCATCCTCGAGTGACGAAACTGCAAAGTGCTGAATCTCTTCTCTAAGTTCATCAAGCGGTTTCCAGCGGTAAATGGGAAGGCCGAATGTGGCTTCAGTTATAAGCAAGTCTGCATGGTCCGGGGCGTCAAATCCTTCAGTGGCGGGGGATGGAGGTGTTTTATAGTCGCCTGTGTATAAAATGCTACCCTGATCGGTTTCGAGGTAGATCATGGCAGAACCAAGGATGTGACCTGCCGGATAAAGTGTGGCGCGGAATCGGTCCGCCTCAAACGGTTCAAGAAATTTCAGGGTATTCTTTTCTCCCGTAAATCCTCTAAGCTCCATCAGGTCAAGTGTGGCAGAAGTGGCGTAGGCTCTGGTATTTTTGTTGCGAGGCATGTGGTCGGCATGCGCATGGCTGACAAAAGCGTATGCTGCCTCAGGGTGGTAACCGTCGAGCGAAACCCCGATTTCAGGAAAAAAGAGACCGTGATATCCTGTCTTTTTGATAATCATGAAAAGGTGCCGGATCGTTCAAGAAGTACATAGGTCAATAAAAACAGTACAATCCCGATCGACATCATATTAAATGCCACAAAACGAATTTTTCTCTTCAGGTTATCTTTATTGGAGAGAATTGCCTGCGAGGTATGTTGCCAAACTAAAATAAGCTGTCCGGCAACAAAAATAATGAGAAGTGCCCAGAGCGAAAACAGAAGCTCAATCCAGGAGAATGGAATAAAAGAGAGGAAAAGCCCGGGCAGAGTAAAAAGCAGAAGGTATTTCAGGATTTTTTTCCATGAGGCCGGTGGCGTGTCTTCCTCAGCTGCAGAGAGTAAATACTCCTTCATATGATCCGTTTTGAAGAGTAAGAAAATGCCGTAACTCAACAGCAAGGCGCCTAGAGATACGTAAAAAGCCAGAAACCACTGTGTAGAGAAGTGTTCCATTGTAACGATTTAACCTGATTGTAAATTTGTTTGATAGGAACTCAGAATAGAATTACTCGATGAGAACGCGCTCACCGCTATTTTTGAGTTCGGAAGGAATAGAGTTGCAGACGGACTCTTTAAACGCTTTTATAATGGATTTTTTCAGATGCTTCCGACCGTAAATTAAGCGAACTTTTCGGGAAGGAATCGGCGCTTCGAACTCTTTTATAATAGCGTTTGAGCAGCTATTCTTATGTTCGTTAATTGCCGTCCACGGAAGGAGCGTCATTCCAAAATTCTGTTCCACAAGACGTTTCAGGGTTTCAAGGTTGCCGCTTTTAAACTCAATGGATGGGTCTTTGTGGTCTTTTATTTCCTGGCAAAGCTGTACGGTCTGATCCCGAAAACAGTGGCCTTCACTTAAAAGCCAGATGTTGGAACGGTCTAAATCCTCGACAGTTAGCTTCTCCTTTTCAATCAGAGGATGACTGTGTGACAAATATCCAACGAACGGCTCAACGTAAAGATCCTCGGTGTAGATGAAACTCTGATCGGCCGGGGTTGCGATGATGCCGGCGTCGAGCTGATCATTTCCAATTTTGTCCAGAACTTCACTTGTGATCAGTTCCTCAAATACCAGATCAACATTGGGATATTTTTTAACGAACGACCGAATGAAAAGCGGCACAAGGTAGGGCGCAATGGTTGGAATGATTCCAACCTTAAACTTGCCCTGGAGATCATCTTCTTTAAAGTTGGCAATATCTGATATCTGTTTCGACTCTTTAAGTATGGTTTTTGCCTGAGCTATGATTTTCTCTCCTATTTCTGTAGGAATAACGGGTGATTTAGAGCGATCAAATATTGTTACACCCAGCTCATCCTCAAGCTTATGAATCTGCATGCTCAAGGTGGGTTGTGTGACATAGCTTTTTTCCGCAGCTGTAGCAAAATGTCGATATTTATCTACAGCAATAATGTAAGAGAGTTGTGTTAACGTCATGGATTTAGAATCTTTCGGGTATAAAACAGATGGATAATCTAATGCGGTTATATTGTTATAAGATCAAATAAAAGATGATCATTACCAACCAAACAGATTATGGTAACTGATAAAGATATGAATTTCAAAGAAATGAAATTGATGATCTCCGGCAGAGTTCAGGGTGTGGGCTTTCGCCATTTTACAAGGACAAATGCAGAGGATCTTGGATTGAAAGGCTGGGTTCGGAACTTAAATAATGGAGATGTTGAAGCACTATTGCAGGGATCGGAAGAGAAGCTTGAAAGAATGCTTGAAAAGTTAAAAAACGGTCCCATGCCTGCTCGCGTAGATCGCGTAAATATCGTTGAGGAAACAGAAAATCCGGATAACATGGAAGAAACGTTTCGCGTGGTGCGCTAACTGATGAGCAGATATTTTGTTTCCATAACGCTGCCTTCAGATATTCAGAAACAGCTGGATGAAATAGTGCCTGAGAACAGAGTGTGGAGAAAATCAAAATGCAGTCATATGCACATCACACTGAGATATATCGGAGATACCGATGCTGCAGCAATAGAGCAGATTGAGAGTAAATTAGCCAAAATTGAAATTCCTGAATTTACCCTGAGGCTGCGGGAGATCGGTTTCTTCCCGGAACAAGGGAAGGTACGTGTTATATGGTTCGGAGCAGAAAAGTCATCAACGCTGATGGCACTTCAAAGCCTTGCAGATATGCATGTGTCTGAAATCATAAAAAGTGAAAGTGAACACTCGTTTACTCCTCATGTTACATTGGCGCGGGTAAAAAGTGGAGTAAAGAGAGAAATAGCTCAGAGTCTGATACCTGAAATTGACAAAGTTATTGAGTGCCGAATAAAATCATTTCAACTAATGGAGAGCCGGCAGGGAATTGATGGGCTGGAGCATATACCATTAGCAAACTATCAACTGAAAAAGAATGGGTAACTATGAACATGTTGTTTAAAATTTTAATCGCCCTGGCCGGCATGTATCTTTTTTTGATAGTAATTCTGTTTCTGTTTCAGGGGCAGATGCTTTTTTTGCCGGAAAGAGATTTTTTCAGAACGCTGCAGTCGATGGGGCTGGAGGCTGAAGATGTTTGGGCGGAAACGAAAGATGGCAAACAGATTCATGGGTGGTATTTCAATAAAGAAAATTCCGACAAAGTTGTTGTGTTATCGCACGGCAATGCGGGGAACATTAGCGGAAGGATAGAGATCGCGGAGATGCTTCTGGATTTGGGTGTATCCGTTTTGATGTATGACTATCGTGGATATGGAAAAAGTGAGGGGCGTCCATCTGAAAAAGGACTGCAAAAAGATATCGAATCCGTAATTGAGTATTTGACAGAGAGTAAAGGATACCGGGAAAATCAGATTATACTTTACGGCCGTTCGCTCGGCGGTGCGGTCTCTGCCTTCGGTGCGTCAAAGTATGATGTTGCTGGTCTGGTTTTAGACTCCGCGTTTAAAGATGTAAAAACGATGGCCTCTGATATTTACCCGATTGTGCCCACGTTTCTGGTTCGATATCACTTTTCGACTATCAACTATCTAAGCTCATTAGAGAGCACCCCTGTACTGATTTTACACAGCCGAGATGATGAAATTGTTGGGTTTCATCATGGTGAAGAACTGTATGATGCAGCACAAGAACCCAAAACATTTGTTCCACTACGGGGTGGACATAATGATCTCTTTTTTACATCAAACAACACGATTAAACGGAGCTGGCAGGAGTTTCTTGAGCAGCTCGATAATGATGGAAATTCTGAAGGGTTCTAATTCAAACTTCGCCATTCGGTTAGTATATTCTGCAATAAGAATTTTGCAATAACCCGACTGACAGAGATCCCCATTTATGTATCTGATTTTTGATACCGAAACCACCGGCCTTCCCCAGAACTACTCAGCTCCGCTGACTGACTTTGATAACTGGCCGCGCTGTGTGCAGCTTGCCTGGCAGGTACACGATGTAACCGGAAAGTTGATCTCCTCGGGAGACTACATCGTAAAACCGGATGGATTTACCATACCGTTTAATTCAGAAAAGGTCCACGGGATCTCAACAGAGCGAGCCCACGATGAGGGAATTCCGCTCACTGAGGTGATGGATATTTTCAGCCGGGATCTGGAGAAGTGCACCTTCGTGATCGGCCACAACCTGGAGTTCGACCTCAACATCATGGGGTCGGAGTACCTTCGGATGGAGCGGGAAAATCCGCTCACCAAACGGGTACCGATCGATACCAAGGATGAGGCGACCGAGTATTGTGCCATTCCCGGCGGTCGCGGGCGCTACAAATGGCCGACACTGGCAGAGCTCCACGACAAGTTATTTGAAATTGGGTTCGAAGAGGCACATAACGCGGCTGCCGATGTGGATGCAACAGCACGTGCATTCCTGGAGTTGGTTCGTATTGGTGTGATCAGGCCGAATCATCCGCAGGACCCGGCCAAAACTCCCGAAAATCCGGCTCAAAAGATTGATGAGTCACACTACATGCCCAAGGTGGAGGAACTCCGCAGCCGGGGCGTAACCGGAGAGGAAGATGATACGGGTTCGACCATCGATCTGCCAAAAGAGGCTGCCGGAGAGAAAGTGGACTCACCATTTTCTCATCTGCATAATCACTCCAAATTTTCAGTACTCCAGGCCGCATCGGGTGTGAAAGATCTCGTGAAAAAAGCGAAGGAAGACGGTATGCCGGCCGTTGCTCTGACTGATCTGGGAAATATGTACGGCACGTTTCATTTCACCAAAGCTGCATTTGCAGAAGGCATCAAGCCGATTATTGGTCTGGAAGCTTACTTTGTGGAAGATCGGCACCAGAAAAAATTTACACGCGACCATAAAGACAAGCGATACCAGCAGATTTTCCTGGCCAAAAACATGCAGGGATATCGGAATTTGGCGGAAATGTGCTCTCTTGGTTTTGTTGAGGGTTACTACTATAAATTTCCGCGGATTGACCGTGAACTGGTGGAGAAGTATCGCGAGGGAGTGATCGCCACAACCGGCGGTCTGTTGGGCGAGGTCCCCGACCTGATATTGAACCGCGGCGAAGAGGTTGCGGAAGAAGCTCTAAAATGGTGGCACGACCTGTTTGGTGACGATCTCTACATTGAGCTAATGCGCCACGGACTGGAGGAAGAGGAGCGTGTAAACAGCGTGCTGCTGAAGTTTGCCGAGAAGTACGGCATCAAGGTGATCGCCACCAACAACACATTCTATATGGAGAAGGAGGACGCGAAAGCCCATGACGCTCTTCTCTGTATTGACAATAACGAGTCGATTTCTACACCGATCGGGAAAGGGCGTGAGAAACGTTTCGGATTTCCGAATGATGAGTTCTATTTCAAGACGCAGGAGGAGATGAAGGCTCTTTTTGCGGATGTGCCGGAGGCGATCTCCAACACACAGGAAGTGGTAGATAAGATTGAGGAGATCAAACTCGAGCGGGATGTGATTCTTCCGAACTTTACTCTTCCCGAAGGATTTGAGACAGAAGATGATTATCTGCGCCACTTAACGATTGAGGGCGCTAAAAAGCATTATGGTGAGCTTACCGATGAGGTTACCGAGCGAATTGATCACGAGCTCAACATCATCAAAGAGATGGGATTTGCCGGGTACTTCCTGATTGTACAGGATTTTATCATCGAGGCGAAAGAGATGGGCGTTTATGTAGGGCCGGGTCGTGGTTCTGCGGCGGGCTCGGTGGTCGCCTACTGCACAGGAATTACCAATATCGATCCGCTTAAGTACGATCTGCTTTTTGAGCGTTTTCTGAATCCGGAACGTGTATCGATGCCTGATATCGATATCGATTTTGATGATGATGGCCGCCAGCGCGTAATCGATTATGTTGTCGAAAAATATGGAAAGGATCAGGTGGCGCACATTATCACATTTGGTACGATGGCAGCGCGTTCATCGGTTCGTGATGTGGCACGTGTGCTCGACCTCCCGCTTTCTGATGCGGACCGTATTGCAAAACTGGTTCCAGAAACGATTGGGATTTCCCTGGAAGATGCGTTCAAAGAAGTGAGAGAACTTAAGGATCTGAAAGAGTCCGATTCACTGGAAGGACGTACTCTGCAGATGGCGGAGACGCTCGAGGGATCCGTTCGGAATACCGGGATTCATGCTGCCGGTGTGATTATAGCCCCAGACAAATTGACCAACTACATCCCGATCGGAACAGCTAAGGATGCCGAACTCTATGTGACGCAGTTTGACGGTAAAGTGATTGAAGATGCCGGAATGCTGAAGATGGACTTTCTGGGCCTGAAGACGCTCTCCATTCTGAAAACAGCAATTGGCTTTGTGAAGGAGAATCACGGTAAGGAGTACAATCTGGATGATATCCCTCTGGATGATGAGAAAACCTTCGAGATGTTCAAAAAAGGGGCAACTGTCGGGATTTTTCAGTTTGAGTCGGACGGTATGCGTAAATACCTCAAACAGCTTAAACCGACCAAGGTTGATGACCTGATTGCCATGAACGCGCTCTATCGTCCGGGCCCGATGCAGTTTATTCCGGACTACATTAAGCGGAAGCATGGCGAAGAGGATGTGGAGTACGATCATGAAGATCTGATTGATATTCTGGAGCCGACCTATGGTATTATGATCTACCAGGAGCAGATCATGATGGTGGCGCAGCGAATGGGGGGTTACTCACTCGGTGAAGCGGACGTACTCCGCCGGATCATGGGTAAGAAAAAGCCCGAACTGCTTCCACCTGAGGAAGAGAAGTTTGTGAAGCAGGCCGTTGAGAAGGGGTGCGACAAGAAGACCGCGAAAGAGGTTTTCGATAAGATGGCGATGTTTGCCGGTTACGGATTTAACAAGTCGCACTCCGCAGCTTACTCGGTTGTGGCCTATCATACCATGTACTTCAAGGCGAACTACACCGCTGAGTACATGGCTGCAGTGCTGAGCCATAATATGAACGATATTAAGAAAGTGAGCTTCTTTATTGAGGAGTGTCAGCGAATTGGTATACCTGTGGATGCTCCGAACGTAAATTCTGCTGAGGGTAAATTTGTGGCAAAAGACGGAAGAGTTCAATATGGACTTTTGGCAATCAAAGGTGTGGGCTCCAACGCTATTGAAGCCCTGGTGGATGAACGGGATAAAAAAGGAAAGTTCTCCTCCATGTTTGATTTTTCATCCCGTTTAGATACCCGTGTCTGTAACAGGAAAACGATCGAAAGTCTTGCCCAGGCCGGCGCATTTGATACACTCCATCAAAATCGGGCGCAGCTCATGGCCAGTATCGACGACGTAATTAATTACGCCTCCAGAAAGCAAGAGGAAGAGCGTCTCAACCAGGTGAGCTTGTTTGGAGAAGCATCCGGCAGCGGAGGTATGGGCGGAGAGCCGAATTTGAGGGAGTGTCCGCCATGGACCAATATTGAACGTCTCAATAAGGAGCGGGAACTGATTGGGTTTTATTTGAGCGGTCACCCGCTGGATAAGTTTAAGGAGGATGTGAAACTTTTTGCATCGCACTCGCTCAATGTGGAGGAGCTCTCAAAACTGGGAGATCGGGAAAAAGTAAGAGTGATCGGTATCATCACGTCAGTGAAAAGAATTAGCGATAAAAAAGGCCGGCCAATGGCTTTTGCACAGATCGAAGATTTGGAAGGCAGTGCCGAGGTGTTGATTTTTAGTGAAGTGTACGACCGGCATCAGGGATTAATTGCTCCCGATACAGTTCTGATGCTGGAAGGGAATCTCTCCAAAAGAGACGAGCCTCCAAAAATTATGGCTTCCTCGATGGAGCGTGTTGAAAATTTACGCGAGAAGTTTCAGGCACAGCTTCAGCTGAATATAATTCTGAAAACAGCGGAAATTTCTGAAAATGATTTAACCGAAATGGCAACGCTCTTTAGTATTCACAGGGGTGAAACCCCGATTAAACTGAAGGTTCAAAGTAAGCAGGCAAAGCGGCCTCTTAATATGAACGTCAGAAAATATGTAGTTGAGCCGAACAATGAACTATTATCCGGGTTAAGGAGTATTCTGGACAAAAAATCTGTTCAGTTGATCAGAAATAGCACCAACGGAGCCTGATGTTTTTATAAGTTTTGGCAATAGGATTGATAGTGATTTGATATATGCACATTTACGAGACAATTGAGATATTTAACAAATAATAAAAAAGGAAAAACAATATGAGTAAACCAATTGAATTCACAGACGACAACTTCTCCGATGAAGTAGAAAATGCATCAGAGCCAGTATTAGTAGATTTTTGGGCTGAATGGTGTGGTCCTTGCCGAATGGTAGGGCCGGTAGTTGAAGAGCTTGCGGGAGAGTATGAAGGAAAAGTAAAAATCGGAAAGGTTAATGTTGACCATAACTCCGAAGTTTCCGTTAAGTACGGCATCCGAAGTATTCCAACACTGTTGATCTTTAAAGATGGTGAAGTTGTGGATCAGATTATCGGAGCAGTACCTAAAAACCAAATTAAAAAGCATCTGGACGCACAAATCGCGTAAACCTTTTGTTTGACAGAGGAAAAGAGGCGGTCTGATTTTAAATCGGATCGCCTTTTTTATTTTTATAATTTATAGCAAACTGTTTGCAAGGGCATGTGTTTGTTTACTTGTTGATCTACAAGTTTTTACATAAAACAGATTAATTGGACAGAACTATACGTTAAATTTGTCCGTTACAGAATTTATATAAATAATTATAAGTCTCGACATGAGTAAAGTTACAAATCGTATTGTTTTTTATGGAGTTTTGATTGCTGTGTTTGCGGCTTTGGCATATCCTAAAGTTAAGCCGATGTTTCAGGCAAATGATGCTCAGGCACAGGGTGGGCAAAGAGGTGGCGGGCCATTACAGGTGGAGGCCGTTGAAATTGTCACTGAAACAATCGAAGACAGAATATTTTCAAGCGGTACTGTTCAGGCCAATGAAGTTGTTGAGCTGAGCTCTGAATCATCCGGGATTATTACCGGTATTTACTTTGAAGAGGGCCGGGAGGTAGAGCGCGGTGATCTTCTGCTAAAAATCAACGATAGTGAACTGCAGGCTCAGAAACAGCGGGCTAACTTTCGGCTCAATCTTGCAGAGCAGAGAGAAGAAAGGCAGAAGAGATTGCTGGAAAGGGGCGGTATCAGTCAGGATGATTATGATGCAACACTGAACGAAGTAAATGTGCTTCGGGCCGAGCTGAATCTGATTGACGCTCAAATTGAAAAAACAGAGATCAGAGCTCCATTTTCAGGCCGGATAGGTCTTAAGTATGTAAGTGAGGGGAGCTACATCAGTCCCAACATCAGAATAGCTTCACTTCAGGAAATTGACCCGGTTAAAATAGATTTTTCTGTTCCTGAAAGATATATCTCTCGTGTAAATATTGGTGATAAAATTAACTACAACGTACAGGGAATCGATTCTACATTTGTTGGAGATGTTTATGCCATTGAACCCCGAATTGACACTCAAACAAGAACTCTCCAGATCAGGGCACTGAGTGAAAATGAAGATCAGATTCTTTATCCCGGTGCATTTGCCAATATTGTACTCATTCTGGATGAGATTGACGACGCCATCATGGTACCGACCATGTCGGTGATACCCGAGCTTAACTCACAGAAAGTATTTGTGGTTCGTAACGGCGTAATTGAGCAGGAGAGAGTGCAAACGGGCATTAGAACCAGTGATAAAGTTCAGATACTGGATGGCGTAGCTGTAGGCGATACAGTATTGACTACAGGACTGCTGCAGGTGAATCCCGGCACTGAAGTGAATATTGTCAAATTGAATAAAAGTTCTGAGCTATGAGTATCTCGTCACTTAGTATACGTCGTCCGGTATTAGCCTCGGTCATGTCGATAGTGATTGTGCTGTTCGGCGTGATATCCTTCTTTTATCTGGGGGTGCGGGAATATCCATCTGTTGATCCTCCAATAGTTACGGTTTCCACAAGTTATGTTGGGGCAAACGCCGATGTAATTGAGTCTCAAATTACGGAACCGCTAGAGGAGTCTGTGAACGGTATTGCCGGTATTCGGACGCTTACATCAACAAGCCGCCAGGGACAGAGTACCATCACTGTAGAGTTTGACCTGGAGATCGATATGGAAGCTGCTGCAAATGATGTGCGCGACCGTGTATCAAGAGCCCAGCGAAACTTACCACCCGATGCAGAGCCTCCAACCGTACGAAAGGCTGATGCTGACGCGTCCCCTATTGTGTTTTTGAATGTAAACAGTGACCGGCGTAATTTATTGGAGCTCACATCCATTGCTGAAAACATCTTTAAAGAGCAGCTGCAAACGATTCCCGGAGTTAGTGAGATTCGTATCTGGGGTTCCCGTCAGTACGCAATGCGCCTATGGATGGACCCACTGAAACTGGCCGCTTACAGTGTAACCCCACTCGATGTACAGCAGGCACTGACCCGTGAGAATGTTGAGCTGCCCTCTGGTAGAATTGAAGGAAATACAACAGAGTTAACCGTTCGTACGATGGGGCGGCTCTCAACACCTGAAGAGTTTAATAATTTAATTATCCGTGAACAGGATGGTCGTAAAATCAGGTTTCAGGATATCGGTTACGCGGAGCTTGGTGCGCAAAATGAACGCACTGTCCTGAAAAGAAACGGTGTCCCGATGGTGGGAGTGGTTGCTATTCCACAACCCGGATCTAATCAGCTCTCTATAGCGGAAGAGTTTTTTGTAAGGGTTGAACGTATTGAGAGAGATCTTCCGGAAGATATTAATATCGCTGTCGGTTTTGATACAACAGAGTATATCCAGGATTCGATTAATGAGGTACAGCAGACCGTTTTTCTTGCTTTGAGCCTGGTTATTCTTGTCATATTTCTCTTTTTGCGAGATATCAGAACAACGTTTATCCCGATTATTGTAATACCTATTGCCTTGATTGGGGCCTTTTTCATTATGTATATCGCAGGCTTTTCAATTAATGTACTAACCATGCTGGCAATTGTACTGGCCATCGGGTTGGTAGTGGACGATGCGATTGTGGTTTTGGAGAATATCTACGCTAAAATGGAGAAAGGACTGCCCACCATAGAGGCCGGTATACTCGGATCGAAGGAGATTTTCTTTGCAGTTGTGGCTACATCCCTGGCTCTCGTTTCGGTCTTTATGCCAATTCTCTTTTTGGGAGGTACAACCGGCCGCTTATTCAGAGAGTTTGGAGTGGTGATTGCTGGAGCGGTTATTATATCCTCTTTTGTAGCGTTAACGCTTACACCGATGCTGGCAACAAAGATTTTGAAAAATGGTGCGGAGAAGAACCGTTTCTATCAAATGACGGAGCCATTCTTCAAAAAAGTGAATGATCTTTACAGGAGCTCGCTGGAAACGTTTATGAAGCGACGCTGGATGGCATTTGTAATACTTGCGCTTGCAGCGGTAGCTATTGGGGGGCTCTACTCTATTATTCCGGAGGAGCTTGCCCCAAGAGAGGATCGCGGGCAGATACGAATGTTTGCCACCGCACCGGAGGGGGCATCATTTGAGTATATGGATGCATATGTAGATCAGATGATTTCTACGGTGCAGGAAAATGTACCTGAAGTTGTGGCGATGAACACGGTTACTTCGCCGGGGTTTGGCGCTGCCGGTTCGATCAATTCGGCTTTTTCATTTTTGAACATAGGCGACGCTTCAGACAGGGATCGTTCACAGCAAGAGATAGCCGACCAGCTGACAGGCTTGATGTCAGAACTCACCGGAGCACAGACATTTGTTTCTCAGCCACAATCTATCGGTAACAGAAGAGGTGGTTTACCGGTACAGTATGTTCTGCAGGCACAAACTTTAGAGCAGCTTGAAGAGGTGATCCCTGAGTTTTTACAGGAGGCCAATCAGGATCCGGCGTTTGTTTTTGCGGAAGTGGATCTGAAGTTTAACCGTCCTGAACTGCAGGTAGAAATAGACAGAAACCGCGCCAGATCATTAGGAGTATCCGTTCGCGATATTGCAGAAACACTTCAGCTTTCTCTTTCAGGAAGCAGGTTTGGATTTTTTATCATGGACGGTAAGCAGTACTGGGTGATAGGCCAGATGGATCGTCAATACAGAAATGAGCCGATCGACCTTAAAACGATCTATGTGAGAGGGCAGGATGGCAATCTGCTCCAACTCGATAATCTGGTAACCGTATCGGAGAGAAGCAGTCCGCCACAGCTTTACCGCTTTAACCGATTTAATTCAGCAACTATATCTGCACAGCTTGCCCCCGGTTATACCATTGGCGATGGAATTGATGCAATGGACGCGATCGCTGCGCGCGTACTTCCGGAATCAGTTATAACAGACTTGACGGGCCCTTCAAGGGATTTTTCGGAAAGTGCTGCAAGCCTATTGTTTATATTTGTTCTGGCACTGGTTCTGATCTACCTGGTACTGGCGGCTCAGTTCGAGAGTTTCCGTGATCCGTTTATTATTCTATTTACCGTACCGCTTGCAATTATGGGGACTCTTGTTTCCCTGTGGTACTTTGATCAGACGCTCAACATTTTTAGCCAAATTGGAGCCATTATGCTTATCGGATTGATAGCAAAGAATGGAATATTGATTGTGGAATTTGCGAATCAGCGCCAGGAGCAGGGGATGTCTATTATGGATGCAATTATGGACGCTGCTTCTGTACGATTCCGCCCAATTTTAATGACGTCGATTTCAACCATTCTTGGAATTTTACCGATTGCATTGGCGATTGGGGCCGGATCAGAGAGCAGATCATCTATGGGTATTGCCGTAATCGGGGGACTGTTAATCGGTAGTTTTCTCACACTTTATATCATTCCGGCCATCTACTCCTACTTTGCATCTGAAAAGATGAAAGCTAAAGAAATTCAGGAGCGAGCAAAAGAAGCCGAAAAATTAGAAACAGCCAGCGTTTAATGATGACCCGAATTCATTTATTGTTAATTGTATTTCTATTGTCATTCATTCTATTTGTTAATCCCTCATCCGCCCAGGGAGTGTTAACACTTGAGGAGGCTGTGCAAATTGGCCTGGAAAATAACTACGGACTTCAGATCAGCCGTAACCTTCAGGAAGAGGCAGACAATAACCTTACTCTTGGTAATGCAGGATTTCTTCCTACTGTTGATTTAACAGCCGGAAGAACAGAGAGAATTGAAGACAGTGAATTCAGATCGGCCGACGGTACCGGAAGTACGAATGAAGGTGCCCGAAGTACAACTACAAACGCTGCTATCAATCTGAACTGGACACTTTTTGACGGTCTGACTTCTTTTGCCAGGTACGACAGGCTGGGCAAACTGAAGGAGATCAGTGATGAGCAGCTGCGTTTTGATATGGAACTTCTGGTAAGCCGAATTGCTCTCTCTTATTTTAATATTATTCGGATCAGTGAACAGATGAAAGTTCTGGAAAATAATATTGAAGTATCTCTTGAGAGAATCGAAATTGAAGAGACAAAAGTAGATTTAGGGTCCGGTTCCGAATACGATTTACTTCAGGCACGATCCGATCTCAATGCCGACCGGGCCGCTTACATCCGGGAAAGAAACCTGCTGAATGAGGCAAAGATTAATTTGAATGAACAGCTATCCCGTAGTCCAAATACAGATTTTTCAGTTGTGTCTGAAATAGTGGTGAATCGGTTTTTACCGGAAGAAGAGCTTTTTAACAAGCTGATGGATGAGAATGCTGAATTGGCAATTGCCCGGTTTGAACGTGAGGTGTCAAAGTTGGAAGTTCGGGAAATTCAGGGTGAACGTTATCCGCAAATATCTCTTACCTCAGGCTATAGTTTTAATAGAAGCGAAAACGACGGCGGTTTCTTCCAGTTTAATGAAACAACCGGATTTTCTGTTGGAATTACGGCTCGTGTGAATATATTCAACGGATTTAATATTAATCGCCGGGTACAAAATGCACAGATCAGGAAAAAGAATGCAGAACTGAATCTGGAATCTCAGAAATTGCGGCTTGAGTCAGATTTTGAAGCCATATACAGAACCTACCTAAATAGTCTGGAGCTGGTTGACCTTGAAGAGGAGAATCTGGCTAATGCGGAAGAGACTCTTGATATCGCTCTGGAGCGCTTCAGGCTTGGATCAATCAGCTCTCTGGAATTTAGAGAAGCCCAGCGGACATTTATGGCTGCAGAAAACCGATTAATTAGCGCCAAGTTTGAAGCAAAAGTGGCAGAAACAGAACTGCTTCAGCTAACGGGCGAGCTGGAACAGATGTTTGTAACCATGTAGAAAGGTTCACTTATCACGCTTGATGGTAAACTGAAGTGTGGATCCGCTATTTAAAAACTCCATCGAGTCGGAGAGCTCCTGAATAATAAAAATCCCCCGTCCACCAACATTGAGAAGGTTTTCCTGATCCAAGGGGTTTTTAGGAACAGATTTCTCAGTATCAAAACCCTCACCCTCATCGGTTACCCGGGTTGTTATTTCTTGATCAGTAATCTCTATCTCAACGGTTACGCTCTTGTCCGGTTCGTATTGATTTCCGTGTTCAATGGCGTTATCCACAGCTTCACTTAAGAGAAGCATGAACGTTGAGGTTTCCTCTTCGGTCAGAGAAGCTTCAACCTGAATATCAGAAACGAAATCCGGAACCTTAGCGGCCTCTTCGTGAGTCGATTTGAGCAAGGTCCGGAATGTGTAATCAGCCATCTGACCGAATTAGTGTGATAGATTAAGCGTAAATGCCGCGCAGTTTTAAAGTAGTAGCCACTCGATTGATTGCATATACGTAGGCTGCTTGTCGTAAAGTAATGCTGTACTCTTCGCTAACCTGGTAAAGATTGTCGAAAGCGTTTCTCATCATTCGGTTCAGGCGACGGTTTACCCGCTCTTCTGTCCAGAAATAGCCCTGTCTGTCCTGGACCCATTCGAAGTACGAAACGGTTACTCCGCCTGCGTTAGCCAGAATGTCCGGAATTACCATAACTCCATTTTGTTCTAAAATAGAATCAGCGTTGGCTGTTACAGGTCCGTTGGCGCCTTCAGCAATAATTTTTGCCCTGATTTTATGAGCATTCGTCCGGTTGATTTGATCTTCTTTAGCAGCCGGAATTAATACGTCACATTCTAATTCCAGGAGTTGTTCATTCGAAATCTTTTCTGCTTCTTTAAAACCCTCCAAAGAGTTGTTGTTGTTCTTCACATAGGTGATCATTTTAGGGATATCAAGCCCGTTTTCATTATAGTAACCACCTGATATATCACTTACAGCAATAATTTTTGCGCCCTGCTCGTACATTAACTGAGCGGATACGGAGCCCACATTTCCAAAGCCCTGAACAACAACTTTCGTCTTATTAGGCATGATACCCATTTTGTTCAATGCAGCTAACGTAACGGTAACTACTCCGCGTCCTGTAGCTTCTTTTCTGCCCTGAGACCCCCCTAGAATAATGGGTTTTCCTGTTACAACAGCCGTTTCGGTTCGCTGTGCGTTCATGCTATAAGTATCCATGATCCAAGCCATCACCTGCTCATTGGTATTCATGTCGGGAGCGGGTATGTCTTTATTTGGTCCAAAAACTTCCAGCATTGCAGCTGTATATCGGCGGGTCAGCCGCTCAAGCTCAGTCATTGAAAGCTCTTTAGGATTGCATCGAACACCCCCTTTTGCGCCACCAAACGGGACATTTACAACTGCGCATTTCCACGTCATCCAAGAAGCAAGGGCTTTCACTTCTTCCAGGTTAACATCCGGCGCAAAACGCAGGCCGCCTTTAGATGGGCCTAATACGTTATCGTGAATTACCCTATACCCTTCAAAAACCTCAATATTACCGTTATCCATCACAACCGGAATGGATACAATAATCTGCTTAACCGGACTTGCGAGGTACTGGAACATCCCTTCGTCCAGTTTCAGGATTTCAGCGGCAAAACGGAAGCGCTCCATCATCGACTCAAATGGAGACTCTGCACTTAGTTTGGGGCCGGGTTCTTTGTAGAAGTTAGAGTTGGAGCTATCTTTTTTTGATGACATATATTCGTAGTTATGGTAGAACTTGATTCAATTATTATAGCCACATCTGTATATGGTATGTAGAATCAAAAATACGGCTTTTTCTTCAAGTAGAAACTCTTTTTTTGGAAAGATTTTGGACGGGGTAATATTCTCTTAATATTGGCTTGGTAGGTTATTGAAACTATGGAAAATATTTAATCTGCCGTTATTAATGTCAAACAAGAAGAAGAAAAAGAAGTCAAAAAAATCGAACGGTCAGGTGATGATAAGCTACCTCGAAAGCTTGATACCTACCGGGTTGATGGATCTTATAAAAAGTGAGAGGCGTTTTTTAATTCTTCTGGGCATTTTCTTTTTTATCGCCGGGGCTACCTACGAGACACCCCATATCGCCATGTGGGTTGGATTCTTCTTTGCGGCTTATTCTGCTATTGCCAACGATAGTATTCAGACGATCGGGACATTTCTCGCTTCTAACGCCGACAAGAAGTGGTGGGTTCTGTGGCTGTTTATCGGTGGGATATTTATTGTAACAGTAAGTTACAGCTGGTTTACTTACGATGGGGATGTGACCTATCAAAGACTTACCTCAAAAGGGTTTGATCAGGCGCCCCAAAGCTTCTTTTTTCTGCAGGTTGCTGCTCCTCTGTTTCTGCTGATTATTACACGGCTTAAAATGCCGGTATCAACAACGTTTCTACTACTCAGTGCTTTTGCAACTGAGCCGGAGGGAATTACACAGGTTCTGCAAAAAAGTCTGTCCGGATATTTTGTAGCATTTGCTGTAGCAATCATCATTTGGCTGATTCTGAACCGGCAGCTCTTAAAATGGTTTAAGGGGGAGCCTCACCCTGTATGGAGACCTGTTCAGTGGGTTATCAGTGGGGCTTTATGGGCTGTATGGTTGATGCAGGATGCCGCCAATATAGCCGTTTATTTACCACGCTCACTTTCAGTAAATGCATTTTTTGTTTTTGTAGGGTTTATCTTTCTCGGTTTGGGAGTACTTTTCTATTTACGTGGTGATAAAATTCAGGAAATCGTAACAGAAAAATCGGATGTGACGGATGTACGATCTGCCACCGTAATTGATGGTGTTTATGCCATAGTACTCTGGTATTTTAAGGGTGTGAGCACAGTTCCAATGAGTACAACATGGGTGTTCATCGGCCTGCTGGCCGGCCGTGAGATTGCCATGAGTTTAACTGACTCCAAAGGTAAGGGAAGGCCGATCTGGCTATCCATGAAATTGATTTTTAAAGATGCCAGCTATGCGATGATTGGACTTATCATTTCAATAATTCTTGCCATTGCTATAAACCCAATGATATGGGATGAACTTGTTAACTTTATTTTCGGTTGAATTTTACATTAAAATAATTCATACTGAATAGGCGTTAAAAAGCCTTGTTAAATGAGTTATTTACAGACTTGTAAAGTTTCAGACCGATGAACTCCAATGTACTAGTTCTTAATCAGGATTATCAGCCGTTAAGCGTCTGTTCCGTACAGCGATCTGTAAAACTGCTATTTCTCGACAAAGCGGAAATGCTTCACGAAGATCCTGAAAAGGTTATTCGTACGGTAGATCAGGAGTTTTCTTATCCGTCTGTCATTCGGCTTCGATACTACATTCGCATTCCCTATTCCAGAATTGTCCTCACACGTAAAAATATTATGAAGCGGGACCGCCACATCTGCCAATACTGCGGGGTGAAATCCGATCTTACATTGGATCACGTTATGCCAAAAAGCAGAGGAGGAAAAGATACCTGGGAAAACCTGGTTACCGCCTGCAACAAGTGTAACGTAAAAAAGGGCGACCGAACCCCGGACGAAGCGAAGATGCCGCTCAAAGCCAAGCCGTATCGGCCCATCCATATCACATTTTTCCAGAATCTAATGGGTGGTGTACAGGAGCACTGGAAACCCTATCTGTACATGTAAGTGAAATCTTGCTGATCTTCTCAGTTTAAATAAGATCTGAAGATTCGGTTCGTTGATTGACTTCATACGATTTACACAGAAAATCCGTATTTTAGCTAGTCTAATAAAAAATCAAATCGACATTTATGAGTACCAAAGGACGTGTTCTTGTTGCGATGAGCGGTGGAGTGGATTCTTCCGTGGCCGCAGTGATGCTCAAAGAGCAGGGATACGATGTGATCGGAATTACAATGAAAACCTGGGATTACCACCGAAGCGGCGGTAATGACGGGAAAGAGACGGGATGCTGTACGGTTGAGTCGATGAACGACGCGCGTCATATAGCAGTGAAGTATGGATTTAAACACTTTATCGTAGATATCCGGGATGAATTTGGCGATTGGGTGATCGACCGTTTTGTGGAAGACTATACCAGCGGACGTACCCCTAATCCGTGTGTTTTGTGCAACACGCATATCAAATGGGCCGCGCTGCTGCGTCGGGCCGACAACCTGGGGTGCGACTATATTGCTACCGGGCACTACGCGAATGTGAGAGAGGAGAATGGACGATATGTGATCTCGAAAGGGAAAGATCACAACAAAGATCAATCATACGCACTTTGGGGAGTAGAGCAGAAACACCTGGAGCGAACTATTTTTCCGCTTGGAAAATATCACAAGACAGAAATTCGCCAGATGGCCGAAGATTACGGTCTGTTGAACGTGGCTACTAAACCCGACTCGTACGAAATCTGCTTCATACCGGATAATAATTACCACCGGTTCCTGAAAGATAAAGTAGATGACCTCGAGGAGAGGGTAAGCGGTGGTGTGTTTGTAGATCAAAAAGGAAATATTGTCGGGAAGCATAAAGGCTTTCCGTTTTACACCATCGGTCAGCGACGAGGACTCGACCTTTCACTCGGCAAACCTGTGTATGTAACTCACATCGATGCAGAGAAGAACGTAATCACCGTAGGCGAAAAAGAGGACTTGATCACTACCACTTGCCGTGCCAAAGAGCTGAATCTGGTTAAGTACGACAAGATCCCGAACGGCAAGATGGAGATTACCGGTAAAATTCGCTACAATGACGACGGTGCAATGGGAACGATCAAGCAACTATCGGAAGATGAAATTGAAGTTCATTTCCCCGCCGGACGCGAAGCGATTACACCGGGACAGGCCATTGTTTGCTACGAAGGTGATGATGTGGTTGCCGGTGGCTGGATCCATAAAGTGAATGTTGAGATGAACGAGCCTGCTGAGCTGGCCGGCTGAAACAAACCTTATGTAACACCGTTTATACAGGTAACCGCATAATGTAATCCCAGATATGAAAAAGACATTAACCCCATTTTTACTGCTGTTAGCACTTCTTATTGCCCAGCCTGTATCTGCTCAGTTTGAAGGGCAGGTTCAATACCGTATCATTAACGTAGACAGTGGAGTCACCGAACAGACCGATCTCAACTTGGTGTTCACGTCTGAGCGTATTTTTATTGGGTCGAGCAGTTCTCTGGATGTGATGTCAGGTTTGAGTACCAATGGCATTCTGGTTAGAAATGATGAGCAGGATTTTGTGTTTAACACCGGAGATAATGAGGCGTTCAAAATTGCCAAGTACGATATCGACAGGCTTGTTGATTTGATGAACCGTGTTTCCGGTAAGTCAGAAAATGACCAAAAACAGAGTTTCGACTGGGATAACAGAGTCGAAGAAACCGGGCGGACTCAACAGCTACACGGCTATACAGTTAAGGAATTTGTTTTGAAAGAGGACTCTGCCGATCGCCATGTTTCGGTTTGGCTGACGGATCAGATTAAAGTTAGATGGGGGCTGCTTAATGAGGCGTGGCACACAACCGGAAGGAAACAGCTTGAAGAAGATTTGCCTGTTGAGTTGATTATGAATCCAAATAGTTTCCCATTGTTGATTGAAGGGTTTAATGGTAATCAAAGAGTTTTTGCTGCAGAGGCTCTATCCGTTAACAATCGCGATTTTGACCGGTCGCTTACCGAGCTTTCTCCTAACGTAAAGCTTCTTGGTTTTAGTGATTTAATAATGAACATGTTCAGACAGAGGAGATAGGACGAATCTGAATGTTAATGCGAAAGTTACTATTTACTGCTCTTATATTCGGTTTGTTTGCCGGTTGCTCCTCCCTGGCTGAAACGGAAGAACGCTCACCTGTTTCTGATGAAAGATCCTTTCAATATCCGGATCCCGATCCACGTATTACCATGTTATTGGATAGCTATCGCGATTCACTTCATACAGTTTTGGGGGAAAAGATTGCCACTGTCCACGACACACTAAGGTTTGATAAACCGGAAGGACCTCTGGGTAATTTAGTTGCCGATGCACTGCGATATCGGGCTGGAAGTGAATTAAGGAGATTTGTAAATCTGAGTGTGATTGGTGATTCATCATTCGGCTTATATTTAACCCCCGGCGACCTAACCATTCGCGATGTAATGGAGTTTATGCCTTATGAAAATCATCTGGTGGTTTTAAAACTGAGAGGGGGCAAAGTATTAGAGCTGGCCGGCCAGATTGCGGAGTTGGGAGGTGCACCCGTTAGCGGCATGCGTTTCCGTATTGATAATGGGGAAGCAAGAGGTGTTCTGGTTAACTCCCAGACGCTTGATCCCAACGAAACATATTTAGTGGCAACCAGTAGCTGGGCAGCAAATGGAGGAGACCGATTTCCGGCACTTTGGGACTACAGCGATCGGATAGACCTTTATGATGTAAACGTGAGAGATCTTTATATCGATTATTTTAAAAGCCGTCGCGATATTTTTCCGAATAGAGACGGGAGGATTCGGTCGTGATTAGCAGAAAAGAGTTTTTAAAAAGGAGTGCCTTTCTGGCGGCGGGGGCCATCACGCCTTTTGGTGTTGGCGCAAAACTTTTAAGCCCGGCGCCTTCCGATATCACAATTCTCTACACAAACGATACCCACGCGCGGCTGGATCCGTTTCCAGATAATGCCGTGGAATTTGCGGGACTCGGCGGAATTGCTCGTCGGGCATCACTAGTGAAGAAAATTCGTTCTGAGAGTAAGAATGTACTTCTTCTCGATGCAGGTGATGTGTTTCAAGGTACCCCATGGTTCGATGTCTATGGCGGAGAGGTGGATCTGAAGCTGATGAGTGAGATGGGATATGACGCAATGGCGGTTGGAAATCATGAGTTTGACAGAGGGCCTGATGGATTTGCTGAAGCAGCTAAAAAAGCGGATTTTCCAATATTAGCGGCAAACTACGATGCGAGCGGTACGCCAATGAATTCATTTCTGAGGCGGCTTATTGTGCGCGAAATCGATGGATTTCGAATCGGAATTTTTGGTCTTGGAATAGAGCTTGATGGCGTAGTTTCGCCCGACCTATATGGCGATGTGAAACACCGGGATCCGATTGCATGGGCGAAAGGGATGACCAACAGTCTTCGGGATTATCACAAGTGTGATTTTATCATCTGTCTAAGTCACTTAGGTTTTCAGTACAGTAATGGCCGTATGGATGATCTAACACTGGCTGAAAAGGCAGGCGGGATTGATTTAATTATTGGTGCACATACACACACATTTCTTGATTATCCGGTGGGCGTTGTGAATCCGGAAGGAAAAACCACTCAAATTACACAGATGGGTCATGGCGGGGTTCGTCTGGGGCGTATAGATCTGGATTTCAATAGCCCGGATCAAAAAGTTACAACTTCCGATCGATTCTATGTAATCGGCGAGAAGACCGATTACATGTAGATTTTTTAGTCGAGGGAGATTGGATGGGTCCAGCCAAATGGATCATCGATTTTTCCATACTGAATACCTGTTATGGTATCGTACATCTTCTTAGCAAATGGTCCGATTTTCTGCTGATCCAGCTGTATCGTTTCCCCTCCGTGGTGTATCAATCCAACAGGGGATATAACAGCTGCAGTTCCGGATCCGAACACCTCTTCAAGATTCCCGGATTCGTAGCTTTCCAAAATTTCATCAATAGCTACTTTGCGTTCTTCAACTTTCATACCCCACTCTTTGGCGATGGCAATAACAGAACGGCGTGTAATACCGGGGAGGACAGATCCGGTAAGCTCCGGAGTAACCAGCTTGTCTTTTATCTTAAAAAAGATATTCATGGTTCCAACCTCCTCGATATAACGGTTTTCGATGGCGTCGAGCCAGATAACCTGAGTAAACCCTTTGCTTTGCGCTTTTTGTGCCGGCAGGAAACTTGCAGCGTAGTTGCCTGCAGCTTTGGCTTCTCCGGTTCCTCCCCGTACGGCACGGACAAATTTTTCTGAGGTGGTGAGTTTAACCGGATTAAATCCTTCACTGTAATATGCAGCTACCGGACTTGTTATTACATAGAATCGATACTCTTTGGATGATTTTGCTGCAAGATACTCTTCCGAGGCAAACATAAACGGGCGAACATAAAGTGCATGACTCCTCTCTTTGGGCACCCATTTATGATCGAGTGCAATTAACTTTTCAAGGCCCTTAATAAATACTTCTTCATCCAGCTCCGGCATGCAGAGGCGACGCGCTGAGTTGTTCAGGCGTTGATGGTGGTCTTTTGGTCGGAACAGGTGAATCGTTTCATCGTCAACATGATAAGCTTTCATTCCTTCAAATATCGCCTGGCCATAGTGCAATGCCTGCATAGAAGGAGTAAACTGAACCGGCCCATACGGTTTTATTTCAGCCTTTTGCCAGCTTCCATCTTTATAAACCATCTCAAGCATGTGATCAGAAAATACACGTCCAAACTGCAGATTATCGAAATCAACATCGGAAATTCTACTTTGATCTGTTTCGGTAATGCTTATTTTCATAATGGTTTATTCGTTTACATTAAATCCTACTAAAGATAACAGGAATTTTTGTAAATCTTAGGTAAAAACTGACCAATTATTCACATACCTATTATGAAAAAATTTATACTATTTGTTGTTTTTTCAACACTTATATGCGGTATTTCTGTTGCTCAGCCGGTAAATGATATGACACCGGATATCTTAAATATGAGGGACAGGGCAGGGGTGATGGATCGCTGGGCAGAGTACCGCCTAGATCATTTAGTGCCGGAGCTGATGAGAAGAGAAGGAATTGATATGTGGGTGCTCGTAGCTCGTGAGTATAACGAAGATCCTGTACTGCTCACCATGCTTCCTGCTACGTGGCAATCATCCCGCCGTACCACAATTCTTATGTTTTTTGATCCCGGCAATGGGGACCCGGTCGAGCGTCTTGCTGTGGCCCGTTATGACATCGGTTTTTTTGAAACCCAGTGGTTTCCGGATGAGGAGCCGGATCAGTGGAAACGATTTGGTGAGGTTGTTGCAGAGCGCAATCCGCAAAAGATCGGGGTAAACTTCTCAGAGCATTTTGCACTGGCAGACGGGATCAGCTATACCGATTTTAATCATTTGAAAAACAGCCTATCTGATGAGTTACAAGATAGAATTGTTTCAGCTGAAAATTTATCAATCGGCTGGCTGGAAACGAGAACGGAGGAGGAGAAGATTGTATACCGGCAGATTAACCGTATTGCCCATAACATAATCGCAGAAGGACTCTCTGAAAGGGTGATTACTCCGGGAATTACAACTACAGAAGATCTTCAGTGGTGGTACAGGGAAAGAATCCGGGATCTGAATTTGACAACCTGGTTTCACCCGTCTGTTTCCGTTCAGCGAAGTGAATCGGGTGAGCATGACGGGGATTTTTCAGGGCGTGCCGATTCCGATGTGATCTTACCGGGAGATCTTTTGCATATGGACTTTGGAATAGAGTATCTGGGCCTCACAACAGACACTCAACGCCATGCGTATGTTCTTCGGCAGGGTGAAACAGAAGCTCCGCAAGGTCTTCAGGATGCACTGAGGATTGGAAACCGGTTACAGGATCTGCTAACCGGAGAGTTCCGAACCGGGCGAACCGGAAATGAAATCTTAGCAGCAGCATTGAGAAAAGCTGAATCAGAAAATATCAATGCCACGATATATACTCATCCTCTGGGATATCATGGACACGGAGCAGGACCTACCATCGGGTTATGGGATCAGCAGGGTGGCGTGCCCGGTAAAGGAGACTACCCGCTCTATCCAAACACGGCACACTCCATTGAACTGAATGCCGAAGTTTTTATTCCGGAGTGGAACCGGTCTATTCGTATTATGCTGGAAGAGGATGCCATTTTTGATGGTGAAGAGACCTACTACATCGACGGCAGAATGGAGCAGTTTTATCTTATTCCACGGCAAAAATAATGAAACAATAAGGTTCACCTCAGTGTTAGCACTTCTGTAGACTGATTTAGGTTTTTTAAAATCTAGGTATGTAAGGGAGTGAACTATCCGGTATCTTATATTTGATTCAGGCGAGAGTTAGAATTTAGCATTAATAAAACCACAGATATGATTAAGCAAGCGAAGCAGGTTCTGAAACAGACGTTTGGATATGATGAATTCAGGCCGCTTCAGGAAGATGTAATTTCCAACGTTCTCAATAAAAAAGATACACTGGTCATTATGCCGACCGGGGGCGGAAAATCACTCTGCTACCAGATACCCGCAATTCTTTTCGATGGGTTGACAATCGTGATTTCCCCACTCATTTCACTGATGAAAGACCAGGTGGAGCAACTGGATGAGTTTGGGGTTCCGGCACTTTTTCTAAACAGTACCCTCACACCGGAGCAGTATGCTGCTAATGTGCAGAAGTTAAAAAATGGCGAGGCTAAACTGCTTTACCTGGCTCCCGAAACGCTGATGATGGAGAATACTCGTAAACTGTTGGACCAACTGACTGTTGACTGTTTTACGATAGATGAGGCGCACTGTATTTCTGAATGGGGCCACGACTTCAGGCCTGAATATCGTCAGCTGGCCGAAGTAAGAAAAGATTTTCCAGGCGCGGTATGCCTGGCACTAACGGCAACGGCTACACCCAGAGTGCGCGAAGATATCCGCACTACATTGGAAATGAACAAAACAGAAACATATGTAGCCAGTTTTGACCGTAAAAATTTACTGCTCCAGGTTGTGGATAAACAGGAGCCATTGGAACAGATTCTCGATTTTCTCTACACCCGTCCCAAGCAGTCCGGAATTATCTACTGTTTTTCACGCCGGCAGGTGAATGAGCTTTACAGTGACCTGAAACATGAAGGGCATTCAGTGTTGCCATATCATGCGGGCCTGTCTGAGGCGCAACGCACCAGGAATCAGGAGGCGTTTATTCGTGATAATGCACAGATTATCGTGGCAACTATTGCTTTCGGGATGGGAATTAATAAACCGGACGTGAGATTTGTTATTCACCACGATATGCCGCAGAATATTGAGTCGTACTACCAGCAGATTGGCCGTGCCGGCCGTGATGGCCTTCAGGCAGACTGTATGCTTCTCTACAGCTATTCGGATAAGCAGAAGATTCAATACTTCATCAATCAGAAGGAAGGTGAAGAGAAAAAAGTTGCTGAAAAACATCTCGACGCACTGCTGCACTTTATGGAGTATGATGATTGCCGCAGAAAGCCGTTGCTGGAGTATTTTGGTGAGGAGTATCCGCACAAGGAGTGTGGAATGTGCGACAACTGCCTGAAGTATAAAGATAATATGCAGGATTACACCGAACAGGCTCAAAAGTATATGAGCTGTATTGTTCGCACCGAAGAGACTTACGGAGCCTACTACATAGCTGATATTTTACGTGGATCGAAACAGAAAAAAATTCTGGAAAATGGCCATGATAAACTATCTACGTATGGTATTGGACAGGAGTGGACAAAGAACCAATGGATTCAGCTTTCGAGGCTGCTTCTAAGAAAAGACCTTTTGAAAAAAGATCCCGATCACGGAAGCCTTAAATTAACATCTGCTTCTTCAGCTGTATTGAAGGGAGACAAACGTGTTGAAGGGATACTGGACAGAACGCAGGCAACTTCTGATGAGGATAAGCCATCGCGGACAAGCACCGATGTTGAGAACAAACACAATGCAGACCTGTTTGAAAAACTCCGGAAAAAACGGAAGGAACTTGCAGATGAACAAGAGATACCGCCATACGCCATTTTCCCGGATACCACACTGATGGAGATGTCATTTTATTATCCGCAGGATGACGAATCGTTAATGGCCATCTACGGAGTGGGTTCGATAAAACTGAAGAAATATGGCGATGAGTTTTTACCCATCATCAAGGAGTTTACTCAAAACAATGATGTTCAGGAGAAAACAAAAGCGATAAAGAAGAAGGTTAAAAAGACCACCGAAAAGAAAAAACATGAGCTGGTAGGTGAGGAGTTTAATCAGGGTAAGTCTATCGAACACCTTGCAGAACAGTTTGGTGTAAAGGAGGTAACGATCTTAAGTAACCTTAAAAAATATCTCGATGAAGGAAATAAAATTGAACCCGAAGGGATATTAGAAGCATCTTCTCTGTCTCAGCGTAAAATAGATGAGGTTTACGAGTCGATGGATAAAGTGGGAGCTGATATTCTAAAACCCGTTTACGAAGATCTCGATAAAACGGTTGATTACGGTGAACTTCGGGTGCTGCAGCTGGCATACCTGGCAGAGAACGGATCGTCTAAATCGTAAATTATCAAAATTAGCATACTTTTATATGATCTCGAAGTTTGTTCAATCTTTGAAACGAACGCCGCGCGGTCTTTTTAATCCATGGTTCCACCAGGATAAGAAACACGATGTAACACCGGATGCCCCGGATATCCGCAGAAAACAGCTGGAGACGTATCTTGTGGAGAGGCGGGATTCAGCTAAGTATCTGTTTATTGCTGAAGCACTCGGCTACCAGGGCGGGCATTTTACCGGAATAGCGATGACCTCAGAGCGAATTTTACTGGGATATCAGAAAGAGAAATACGGAGTGAAGCCTGATCACGTTTTCCAGGAAGTACGTCCCAATAGAACAAGCAGGCCCGATCTTATTGAAAAGGGAATGAGCGAGCCGACTGCGACCATAATGTGGGGAGCATTAACGGATTTGGGAATTGATCCCTATGAAGTGGTTTTATGGAATGCGGTACCATGGCACCCATATAACCCTGAAAAAGGATTGTTGAGCAATCGCACACCCCTGGCAGGAGAAATGGAGGCCGGCCTGAAACATTTAACTGCGTTTATTGGTCTATTTAATGAGCCAAAAATTGTTGCTGTTGGACGAAAATGTGAACAGAGTTTGTCTGAACTGGGAATTGATTACATTGGAGTACGTCATCCCGCGAATGGCGGTGCACCAAAATTTCGCCGGCAGTTGACGGAATTGACCGGGAAATTCTGATTAATAAACTAAAAACATCTACTACAAAATATATTTTACGAGTATGAAAAGAGTAATCATATTGCTAGCCGTTTCATTAATGATGTTAAGTTGCAGCACGCTTCGCGATGCAGCTGATGTTCGCGAACCGAATGTCTCTTTCCAGAACATGTCGATCGACCAAATAACATTCGACGGCGTAACTCTTCTTTTTGATTTTGAAGTAAATAACCCTAACCGGTTTGGAGTGTCGGCTGAGCAGTATAGCTACGAGTTTTTTATAAATGAACGTTCGTTTATAACCGGATTACAGGAAGAGAGACTCTCAATTGGCAGGGAATCTACTCAGATAATTCAGGTTCCTGTTTCTCTTAACTTTTCAGAAGTTTATGAATCATTCAGTTCTGTGTTGAGGCAGGACAGTCTATCGTATGCGCTCTCAACAGAAGTGGATTTTGATGTGCCGGTTTTAGGAAGCCGGAAAGTTCCTGTACGAACTTCGGGAAATATTCCAATTCCTAAAGTTCCGAGAATTACAATGGGCGATTTTAACGTAAAGGATATCTCTCTTAGCGGAGCCGAAGTGGAAATATCATTTAATGTTCAAAATCCTAACCCATTTGCAATCTCAATTGCTAATGCTGCCTATGAATTGACTGTAAACGGACGCGAATGGCTCGATACAACTCTAGGTGAAACGATCAGAGTTGCAGGCGCAGAGCGTAGAACCATCACCATTCCGGTTCGCCTGAATTCATCTCAGATGGGATCGGCTTTAATGGATATTATGAGAGGTGAATCCACCTTTAACTACGATCTGAAAGGTTCAGCCGATATTTCTGCCGAGCTGGACGGTTTCCGGGATGGGCAGTCTTTTCCGTTTGATCTTTCAGGAGTTTATACACTCGACTAATACGTTTCTAACTCACAATACCTTACAACCTAAAACCACTATCCAATGACAGTTTATAAACCAGTAAAATTGGCTGCAATATTAACAGCCTTGTTCATACTGTTGAACGCAGGTTGTGCCGAAGCCCTTGAAACAGAGGCGAATAATGGATCCGAAACAGATACAGAAAACGGTGCGGAATCAACCGGTTACT
The DNA here is from genome assembly GCA_001564065.1 of Chitinophagaceae bacterium T5-Br10_B2g13. Lineage (GTDB taxonomy): Bacteria > Bacteroidota > Rhodothermia > Balneolales > Balneolaceae > Rhodohalobacter. The sequence continues at coordinate 34,910 of LKNA01000002.1, read as the reverse complement.
TTGCGTTGCCTGATACTCCGGGTGATGTTTATGAAACAGAAGAGTTGAATTTTTACGTTCAGACCGTGGCTGAAAACCTTGGTGTAGCGTGGGGGATGGCGTTCTTGCCGGATGGGCATGTACTCATTACCCAGAGAAATGGTAACCTAAGACTAGTCAGAGATGGCCGGCTTGTTGATGAATCGGTAGGTGGCGTGCCCGAAGTTAGAGCTCAGGGTCAGGGCGGTCTGCTTGATATCGAGCTCCATCCCAATTATGACGAGAATGGATGGATATATATCAGCTACTCCAAGCCCGGAAGCGGTGGTGCTCAGACAGCTATTATGAGAGCGCGCTTCGATGCCGAATCTAATTCACTGGTTGATCAGGAAGAGATTTATGAAGGGACCCCTTTTACAAACTCCAGACACCATTTTGGCAGTCGTATTGCTTTTGATCACGACGGTTATCTATACTTTTCAATTGGAGATCGCGGGCAAATGGATACGGCACAAGACGTAACCAACTCAAATGGAAATCTCTTCAGGTTGCATGACGACGGTTCAATACCATCAGATAACCCATTTGTTGGGCAAGACGGCCTTGATGAGATCTATGCGTATGGTTTGAGAAATATCCAGGGAATGGCAACTCATCCTGAAACCGGTGTTATCTGGACAAACCTGCACGGGCCGCGCGGAGGTGATGAGCTGAACTACCATAACAAACCCGGCGCAAACTATGGCTGGCCTGAAATTACGTATGGGATTAATTACAACGGAACAGAAATTACGCCTCACACCGAAAAAGAGGGAATGGAGCAGCCTGTAATGCACTGGACTCCATCTATAGCTCCATCCGGTATGACTTTCGTGACAAGTGATAAGTATCCGGGCTGGCAGGGAGATGTGTTAAACGGTGCGCTCTCCTATCAGCTGATATCACGGATTGTGATCGATGGCGTAGATTATGTCCATGAAGAGAGAATTTTGGAAGGAATTGGGCGAATCCGTGACGTACATGAGGCGCCGGATGGCTACATCTACTTCACCAACGAATCGAATGGTACTCTGAATCGTATCATCCCGGTAGAGAACTAGTATTTTTTAAAATGAAGTTTAAAGCCCGGGAATTATATTTTCGGGCTTTCTTTTTTTAATCGAGCTCTTTCAGACTAGAGGCTAATTCCTGAAGTGATTTTTTAGCATCCCCAAAAAACATCTGGTTTTTGTCGCTATAAAAGAGGTCGTTGTCGATGCCGGCATAACCCGGGCTCATACTTCTTTTAAAGACAATGGTTCGCTTGGCTTCATCCACGTTGAGTATCGGCATGCCGTAGATCGGGCTGCCGGGGGATGTTTTTGCAGCGGGATTGACCACATCATTCGCCCCGATAATCAAAACCACATCCGTTGATTTAAACTCCGGATTGATCTCTTCCATATCGTAGAGTTGATCGTAAGGCACGTCCGCTTCAGCCAATAGAACGTTCATGTGGCCGGGCATACGTCCTGCTACGGGGTGGATACCGTACTTCACGGTAACACCTCTCTCTTCCAGCAGATTGGCAACCTCTTTGAGTGTGTGCTGTGCCTGGGCAACGGCAAGTCCGTAACCCGGAGCAATTACCACTTTTGAAGCATAAGCGCACTGAATTGCCACATCATCAGCAAATGTTTGCTGATAGGATTTGTCACCGCTGTCTGCATCATCAGGGCCCGCTACACCGCCAAATGCACCGAATAGAACATTTATCAGTGTACGGTTCATGGCTTTGCACATGATATTGGTAAGGATCAATCCGGCAGCCCCCACAAGTGCGCCACTAATGATGAGCAGGTTATTACCCAAAACAAATCCGGCCATGGATGCTGCAATACCTGAATAAGAGTTAAGAAGTGAAATCACAACGGGCATGTCTGCACCGCCAATTGGTAAAACGGTTAAAACACCGATGAGCAGTGCCAACCCAAACAGAGACCAGAAAACGAGCTGGTACTCAGGATCAATTGTAAACCATCCTACAAGTCCTAATGCTACAACTGTCAGCACCAAGTTGATGATATTCTGACCGGGCAGCGCAATTCTTCCTCCGCCAATGAAACCTTTCAGTTTTCCGAAAGCGATAAAGCTGCCTGTAAATGTAATGGAACCAATTAAAATACTGAGCCCTGTTGTAGCAAGGCTTTGGGTGTCAAAAACTGAGGGATTAAGGCGGGTAAATTCACCCCAGGCAACCAGCGCAGATGCACCACCGCCAAAACCGTTAAAAATGGCAACCATCTCGGGCATGGCAGTCATTTGTACTTTTTTTGCTGCAAACAGACCTATCAGGGCTCCAATAACTACACCGGCAATGATAAACTCAAAGGCGATGATTTCGCGGTCAAAAAGTGTTACCACAACACCAATCAACATACCGAGTGAAGCGAGCTGATTACCGGAACGGGCTGTGGCCGGTGAGCTTAAACGCTTTATCCCAACTATAAAAAAACCGGTGGCTATGAGGTAGAAAATCTGAATCAGATTAGGAAGATAGGACTGTAAGGCATCAGGCAGAAACTGGCTCATTTTTCAACCTCCTTTTTCTTAAACATCTCCAGCATTCGATCGGTTACCAGAAATCCGCCTACAACATTTATAGTTGCGAAAATGATGGCTGCGAACCCGATCCATTGAGCGTAAACCGAGTCGGGCCCGCCGGCAATAATCAGGGCGCCAATCAGGGTTATTCCGGAGATGGCGTTGGCCCCGGACATGAGCGGAGTGTGCAGAGTTGGAGGAACTTTAGATATCAGTTCAAAGCCGACAAATGAGGCCAAAACAAAGATGAACAAGTTGAAAATAAAGGCTTCCATAGTTGATTGCTTTTCGTTGCCGGTTAACTGTTATCTTTCACGAATGGAGAGATGATTTCGCCTTGGTGTGTAACAGTGGCATTCGCGATAATTTCATCTTCAAAATTTAAATCGGGTTTTCCATCCTTAATCAGAAGTCCAAGCAGTGAGAGAATATTTTTTGAATAGAGTTTGCTGGCGTGATAAGCCAGTGTGCTCGGTAAGTTCAGTGGCCCGTCTACAACTACTTCGTTATGTCTGATCACTTTTCCGGGTTCGGTTACTTCGCAATTTCCTCCCTGTTCGGCAGCGATGTCTATTACTACAGATCCGGCCGACATATCATCAACCATCTTTTTGGTGATAAGAGTTGGGGCAGGCTTACCGGGAATTAGAGCAGTGGTTATAACGATGTCTGACTTTCTTACATGCTCATGGATCACTTCTCTCTGTTTCTCTTTATTTCTATCTGATAACTCCTTGGCATAACCTCCCTTTGTTTCAGCGGCCTCCTCGAGCGGTACTTCTACAAACTTTGCTCCCAGACTTTCCACCTGTTCTTTTACTGCCGGGCGAATGTCAAAAGCTTCTACAACAGCGCCGAGCCGCTTGGCTGTAGCAATAGCCTGCAGGCCGGCAACACCGGCGCCTAAAACCAAAACCTTAGCGGGAGGAATCGTGCCTGCAGCTGTCATCATCATAGGCAGATACCTGTCCAGGTGATTCGCTCCGAGCAGTGCGGCTTTGTAGCCTGCTATATTACTCATAGACGAAAGTGCATCCATGGATTGAGCCCGGCTGATTCTGGGAATGGTATCCATTGCAATCCCTGTTATGCCGGCATTTTTAAGCAGTTCTACATAATCTTCATTTTGCAGGGGCCATAGAAAGGCGGTTATAATTGCACCCTTCTTCATTTTTTTAACATCATCTGCGGCAGGAGCCTGTACTGCTAGAATGATATCCGCTTCGGACAGGATTTGCTCTCTTTTATTAATTTCAGCTCTGGCATTTTTATAGAGCTTATCAGAGTAGCTGGAATTGAGCCCGGCATTGGATTCAATACTTACTTTCAAGCCCATACTGATCAGCTTTTCACAACCCTCAGGTGTGAGCGCGACACGCTTTTCAAGAGCCTCTGTTTCTTTGCAAACACCTACATTCATAGCACGTCATATTAGATTAGTTTGTATAAACATAGTTATTTTTCATCAATTTACAACTGATGGATCAAGTTTTTTTCAAACAGTTAATTTTTGAAGTCTAGATAAGGTTGATGTAATATCTGGCCCTGACTATACGTCTGATAGACAAGATTGACCGAAAATGAGTTCAATATTTGTTACATTTAGTGGAAAGAAAATAAAATCAAATTATAACAATGGAAGATATTCAAGGTAAAACATTTGACGTAGTAATTGTCGGGAGTGGTCCGGCCGGTTTGACCGCAGCTATTTACGCAGCACGTGCTGATCTAAATCCGATTGTATTCGAAGGTCCCGAACCGGGCGGACAGTTAACACAAACTACAGAAGTGGATAACTACCCGGGTTATCCTGAGGGAGTAATGGGGCCTAAAATGATGGAAGATTTTCGTCAGCAGGCAACCCGGTTTGGCGCAGACTGCCGGTACGGTTATGTAACCGATATTGAATTCGATGAGCGACCGTATAGACTTACAGTAGATGAAGAGACCGAGATTTTTGCGAAATCAATTATTATCGCAACCGGTGCATCGGCTAAGTGGCTGGATCTGCCTAGCGAACAGCGGCTGCGAGGGAAAGGCGTAAGCGCCTGTGCAACCTGCGATGGTGCATTTTTCCGCGATCAGCACGTAGTAATTGTTGGTGGTGGAGATACAGCAATGGAAGAGGCACTATTCCTGACCAAGTTTGCAAGCAAGGTTTCTGTAATTCACCGACGTGATGAACTTCGCGCATCAAAAGCGATGCAGAAGCGTGCGTTTAAAAATGATAAAATTGAGTTTATCTGGAATTCTGAGCTTCAGGAAGTTCTGGGAGATCAGGTTGTTGATGGCGTAAAGGTCAAGAATAGAGTAAGTGGTGAGGAAACCACTCTGGATGATGTGACAGGAGTATTTATTGCAATCGGCCATAAACCAAACACCGATCTGTTCAATGGTGTACTGACTATGGATGATGTTGGATACATTGAAACCAAAGGACAGTCTACAGAAACGGACCTGCCCGGAATTTTTGCAAGTGGCGATGCGATGGATCCCATCTATCGGCAAGCAGTTACGGCCGCAGGTACCGGCTGCCGCGCAGCACTGGATGCTGAGCGTTTCCTGGCTGACGAGCTGGACAGTGAAGAGGTAATTGCACAGAAACACTGGAAATAATCATCCGTGATATAGAATATTCTGAATCGGCAAGTGTCTAAACGATGCTTGCCGATTTTTTTTAATCCTTTCCTACTGTTTTGTCGGTTTTGCCTTTCTCTTGTTGATCATCTTCATCTTCATCTTCAATTTCAATCACTTCAGCGTCAACCTCATACTCGTCGGATGAGTCGTCTGCGTCTCGCTCCACAAAGACCCTTACGTCACTTACGTAAAGTAAAAGTGTTGAAATAGCTGTAAACAGAGGGGCATAAATGGCAAGTACAACGGCACCAGCAACACCCAGTGTTAATCTGCTTTCGAGCAAAACATTACCTTTTTTGTTTTTTACGATAACTCGCTTAGCGTCACCCTTTCGGACAAGCTCCTTGATTTGTGAAATAATCTCCTGAACGGTTCCCTGAATCTCCTCAAGGATAGTTTTTTCTGTTTTTTCCATGATAATTTTCCATTACTAAGCATTAAAACTGTAAGGAAGTTCTGATTCCTGTTTCATACTACGAGAAAGAGAAACAAAAAGATTCAGAAATATGCTATCAAGAGTTTATTGCGCCTCAACCATAGGAGTGGATGCCCGTTTGATTGAAGTAGAGGTGAATCGAAGCGGCGGACTGCCGAAATATTTTTTAGTGGGTTTGCCCGATCGTGCGGTAAGTGAGTCTAAAGACAGGATCGATGCTGCACTGAAAAACGCCGATGCTTTTTTCCCGCGAGGTCGAATTACCGTAAACCTTGCACCTGCCGATCTGCCTAAAGAGGGGAGTGCCTTTGACCTCCCCATCGCAGTTAGTCTGCTCGCCGTATCGGAACAGATTCAGATAGATAAACTGGAAAAATCTCTCATTTTAGGCGAGCTGGCTCTGGATGGAAAGCTTCGGCCGGTAAAAGGCGTACTCCCAATGGCCGTAGAAGCAAGAGACAGGGGATTGGAATATATCATACTGCCCAAAGATAATGGACCCGAGGCGGCTGTTGTGGACGGAATTAAAGTGTTGCCTTTTTCGGATCTAAGAGAAGTGATGAAATGGTTTGAGAATGAAAACAGTAAAACTCCCCTTAGGATTAATCCGAAGAGTTTGTTTAGCACCAATGGAAAGGCTGATGTTCTCGATTTTGAAGATGTGAGAGGTCAGGAGAATGTGAAACGTGCACTGGAGGTAGCGGCTGCAGGCGGGCATAATGTCATTATGGTCGGTCCGCCGGGTTCGGGGAAAACGATGATGGCCAGGCGTCTTCCTACCATCCTGCCTCCTCTTACGCTGGATGAAGCCTTGGAGACAACTAAAATTCATTCTGTAGCCGGTATTCTGGAGAGTGGGAAGTCACTTGTGACGCATCGTCCGTTTCGGAGCCCGCACCATACTGTTTCAGATGTAGCGCTGGTCGGCGGCGGGAGCATTCCTATGCCGGGTGAAATCTCAATGGCTCATAATGGAGTACTTTTTCTTGATGAACTTCCTGAGTTTAAACGAAGCGCGCTCGAGGTGATGAGGCAACCACTGGAAGATGGAAATGTGAGTATCTCACGGGCGCGAATGAGCGTGAACTATCCCAGCAGAATTATGCTGGTAGCTTCAATGAATCCTTCTCCGACTGGCGATTGGTACGACCCTGACGATGCAAATGGTGCAACTCATGTTCAGATGCAACGATATCTGAATAAAATAAGCGGACCGATGCTGGACAGAATTGATCTGCATGTGGATGTAGAAAAAGTGAGTTTTGATGAACTCTCTGCAAAAGCTAAGGGAGAGAACTCCGCCAGTATTCGGAAACGTGTAATAGATGCGAGAGAAATTCAGAGCCGACGCTTTATGGGAATAGAAGGGGTTTACTGTAATGCTCAAATGAATACAAAAATGGCTCGAAAAATTTGCCGGATAGATGATGCAGGTGAGGGAATGCTTAAGAAAGCGATGAATACACTGGGTCTTTCGGCCAGGGCGTACGATAGGATTCTAAAAGTATCCAGGACTATAGCGGATCTGGATAGGTCGGAGTCAATTCAATCCAACCATATTGGTGAGGCCATTCAGTATAGAAGTCTTGACAGGGAGGGATGGTTAGGATGATTTAATCAGCGGTTAGGAGGTTTTAACCAGATCGTGAAACAAAATCAGTTATTTTCGATTACAATAAGAAAAATTATGGAAGTGAGAGAAACAACAAAATATCGTTCTTCAGACTGGGTGTTTACACTCCCATTCATCCTATTTCTACTTTACCTTTTACTGTAAATCAGTTTAGGGTTACCAAAGTCGATCAATGACCCGATCAGGGATAAGATGAATAAGCCAGGCAATCAAACGCCACCGGCGTGTTATGTAAGCAACCGTTTTTTTCTTTTCAATAGAGGTTAATATCTGATTGACGGCTTTTTCTGTCTCTGCGACCCAAAAAAGGCCTTTTTTCCCCTCCGTCATCTCGCTTTTTATAAATCCGGCAACAATATCGGTTACGGTAATATCCTCTTTGATTCTGTTGCATCGCTGGCGGTACGCCTGCATATAAGTGGAAATGAATGCTTTAGAAGCGCTGTATGGAGCAGCTCGTGAAGAACCGAAAAGTCCGGCAATAGACGATATGCCTACGATTTGCCCATGACCCTGTTTTCGGAAATATTGAAAGGCTTCCCCAAAAAGCTGTACAAAGCCGCTCACATTCACATCGATGACTTTCTGTTCCATTGCCGTAATGGAAGCGGCCGGATGATTGGAAATGCCGGCATTCAGAACAATGATGTCCATTCCACCCATTTCATCGATAAGTGATTGCAGTATTGATTTAGCCTCATCAAATAGAGAGACATCCATTTTGGCATAAAAAAATGAATCTCCCAGTTCTTCCTGGAGATCTTGAAGGCGATTGGTTCTTCTGCCTGTACCACCCACCATATATCCATTATGGATAGCCTGCCTGGCAAGTTCTTCACCAATGCCGGATGTGGCACCGATGATTATCATTCTTTTACTCACTCAACTGAGAATTAAACTTGAGATTCAACCGGTTGAAGGGATGGGTATTGAGCTTTAAGCCACTCGTAGCCACCAAAAAGGACAGCACTGTATACCAAATTTCCGCCTAGAGTGTTATGGAAAAATGGAATGGCTGCTGTGTAGCATGCAATCAACCCTTCGGCAGTAAGTGGATAAAGAGGGCTTGAAATCCATACGCCAAAGTTGCTGACAACGAAAAAGATAATAGACGCTCCGAGTGCGCCACCGATAACTCTGCTAAAAGTTATTTTTTTCAACAGGTAATAGCCCAAAATGGCGATCATTGCTATACTGCCGTATATGTAAAGAAATCCTCCGGTAAACCATGCAAATCCTTCATAATAGGCTGAATACATAAGATTATTCAAGAGCAAGTCACTGATCCAGAAAGCGGAAATTGGAACAATAAATGCCCACTTTTTATCCTTGAAGTATGCAGCTCCAAAAAGTGCAATTGCACCCAGGGGAGTGAAGTTGTAAGCATGAGGCAGCAGACGGGAAAGTGCTGCGAACACGATGAAACCGGTAATAATATAAAATGTCTTCTTTTTCATGTATAAAGGTAGCCTTTTGATTCAACGGGTTAAATATAACAGTTGAAAAGCAAAAGTGTGAGGTAGAAATCAGATTTCCTCAAAAATAAAAAACCCCGGACATGCCGGGGTTGATAAAGCTCGTAAATTGAACCGGTTTAGTAAGAGTTGGTCAACTCAAGCTGGAGTTCGATATTAACTTTATTGCCAACTACAGCTGTTGCGGCCCAGTCACCTACACCAACACCAAAATCGTTACGCATCAGTTCGCCATTGGCAACAATTCCGGCAACTCTTGTATTTTCACGCATTGGATGTTCCATGACTCCCTTCAGTTCGAAAGGCAGATCGAATTCACGGGTAACGTCTCGGATAGTCAATTCGCCACGAGCAACAAACTGATTGTTTCCGGTTTGCTCTATTGTGTTACTCACAAATCTCATGTTAGGCCATTCGGCAGTATTGAAGAAGTCTTCTGAGCGAAGATGGTTGTCTCTTCTCTCATTTCGTGTGTTTACGCTTTCAATTGGTACAGTTACATCGATGTTACTTTCGGCCAGATTTTCAGGGTCAAAATTTATTGTTGCGTCCACATCATCAAATGTTCCGGTTACCGGAGTAAAGAAGTGGGTAATTGTGAACTTAATGGTGCTGTGCGCTTTGTCTACTTGCCAGCTTGTGGCATCTCTGTCGATTGTTGTAAATGCAGCGAATGCTGTAAAAAGTGCGGCTGCAATAATTAAGGAAATTGATTTTTTAAACATGATTCTTTTTTTGATTGATTATTTATTGTTTAATGTTAAACTAAATAGTTTTGGCAAATTAATTCAGCATTGAATTAATTTGAGCCGTTCTACACTTTGGGTAATCACTTTCTATTGGACAGCGTTTCATCGCTGCCAATCTTTATTAAAGACGATCTATCGGGATAAGGTCTTACGAAGTTTTTTCGAAATTTCGAATCGCCACAACCGTTCGGCGTGATCTCCGGCATACTCTACGCCAACTCTTTTAGAAGGAATGATATTTGGTTCTGAAACTTCTATTCCACGTTCTTCGATCCAAACGGGAGGTTTTCTGAGGTCGGTTTTGTTAAGAGAAGTGGTTATGCCAAGTGCCTGGGTAAGCTTCCCCGGCCCGTTAGTCAAATCGGTGTGATTTTTAATCTCTCGCCTTTTTTTGATCCGGTCAAGTCCATCTGCAGGAATCACACTTCGGATCAAAACCGCATCGGCTAAACCTTTTTGATTCGTAACCACATTGAACAGGTGATGAATGCCGTAGCAGAGATAGATATAGGCGTGACCGGGTTTTCCAAACATCACTTCGGTCCGCTCGGTGCGTTTGCCATTGTTGGCATGGCACGCTTTGTCGTTTCGTCCGCAATACGCTTCGGTTTCGGAAATGATACCCGATGTAAAAACACCGTCTATTTGAGCGCACAGAACTTTTCCAAGAAGTTTTTGTGCAACATCTACAACATCTGGATTTGCATAAAAGCTGAGCGGCAAAACGTTCTCTTCAGAATACATCAGGAGATATCGGTGTATGGATTTCTATCAGTTACTGAGTCTTTAAGATAAATTTCCTGATAAGATCGGGCCAGGATGGAGGTGACTACAAATAGTACGGCGGAATAGAATACCCAAAAAATAATGATGATCAGAACGGTATATCCCTGATAGAAGTATCGGTAAGCCGTGAGAGCATACTCAAGGTAGAAACTGATTCCATATTTCGCCGCTTCGAAAAGGATAGTGTAAGTGATAGCTGATAACAGGGCTACTTTGGGGCGCATCCGGCGTTCACTTATGTAGCGGAAAATGGCATAGAAAAGAAGAATCATAAAAATGACCGGAATTACATTGGTCAATAAATCAGCCATCCAGCCGAGCTCTATGACAATTTCTGTATAGGGTATGGCAATCTCATTAAATGAGAAGAGTGATATAATAGAAATTGCAATACTGAAAAAGAGAAATACTCCGCCAATCACACCAAAAGCAAAAAAGTTATGGATCAATTCCATAACGGGATGTTTTCGGTCTTCTACATCAAAGATTTCAAACAGAGCATGTTTCATGGTATGAAACAGTCCTTGTGCAAAAATCATAAGTATGGCGATACCGGCCACACCAAAAATTGTACGGGCATTAACCAGTGGTTCTATGATTGTCTCCAGAGTAATGGCACTGCCAACTACATCCCCCGATTGCCCTTGATAACTGAGATTTGGAAGTAGCTCCCGTCCATACCTGATCACTTCTTCAAAGGCTGCATCTATAGAGAGAACGAAACCGATTATTGAAATAAGAATAAGAGTGAACGGAATGGAACAAATAATCAGGTTGAAAGTGATCGCGGAAGCATTGTAAAAAAGATGCTTCTTTGTGATCAGCTCCCAAACCCTTTTCCAAAAAGCCCGAAATTTATGTCTGTCCAACACGTGCATATAAAAGAAAAATAGTTCTAATTAAGCTTAATGCCAATCTATAGAATGAATCATCGCTATTAGGTATAGGGGGAAGAAAAATTGAGAAGCGAGAGATCTTAAAAAAAGAGGAAAATTCAATACCTTTCAGATCTGCAAATCGAATCGATGCATGTAAACGGAATTCATGGGTAAGAAAAAGAAGAAACAGACGCCGCTGATGCGTCAATATTTTGAAATTAAGGAGAAACATCCAGGCACAATACTACTATTTCGGGTAGGGGATTTCTATGAGACTTTTGCCGACGATGCCGTGCTGATCAGTAAGGAGCTTGGTATTACCCTGACTAAGAGAAACAACGGAGGAGATCAAACACCGCTTGCCGGATTTCCATACCATGCTCTCGATTCCTATCTGCCAAAACTGGTAAAACGGGGGTTTCGAGTGGCAATTTGTGAGCAGACCGAAGATCCTGAAACGGCCAAAAAAGCGGGCAAAAAGATTGTAAACCGGGAAGTGACGGAGATTACTACTCCCGGTGTAACCATGTCAGAGAAGCTGCTCGATCACAAGCGGAACAACTATATCGTATCCATTTTCTGGGCAGGCGGAACAGCCGGTGTCGCTTTTTCAGATATCTCGACCGGAGAGTTTGGTTTGAGTCAGGTAGGGAAGACGGAACTGGACAGTTTGATTCAATCGCTGCAGCCCTCAGAAATACTGCTTCAGAAAAAGCTCAAGAACAGTGTGCCTGAAATTCTAAAAACCAAAAACATCACCTTTATCGAAGACTGGGTGTATGAGGGAGATTATGGCTATAAAATTCTGACAGAGCATTTTAAAACGCACTCCCTGAAAGGTTTTGGGGTAGAGGATCTGGAGATTGCCCACACAGCTGCGGGATCACTGCTTCACTATATGCAGGAGACACAGAAGTCATCTTTGGGGCACCTGAAGCGACTTTACGCATACGAGAATAGCGATTATATGTCGCTAGATGGCGCTACGAAAAGAAACCTTGAACTGACTTCCAGCATGCAGGAGGGAGGAACCGATGGGACACTGGTTTCCATTCTGGATGCCACTTCAACAGCGATGGGCGGAAGACTTCTGAGAAAGTGGATTATGCGTCCCCTGAAAAAGGTGGAGACGATTGAGAACCGTCTCGAAGCAGTGGATGAGCTGGTGGACAACCACTCATTGAGGGAGGAGCTTCGGGATGAACTGGAGCAGGTTGGGGATTTAGAAAGACTCATAAGCCGGATCAGTGTGGGAAGAACCAACGCGCGGGATCTGAAACAACTTCAGCTTTCACTGGCACAGATTACAGCGATCAAACGAATTATCGGCCAATGTGAAAGCAGTTTGATTAAGTCGATCAACAGTCGTCTGAAACTGTTAATTGATGTTCAGGAAAGAATAAGTGATGCGCTGGTGGAAGATCCGCCGGCAAGTATTCGAGACGGTGGAATGTTTGATGAAGGGTTCAGTGAAGATCTGGATGAACTGCGGGAGATTGCCCGTAACGGAAAGAAGTATATCGCCGATATTAAAAATAAGCTGGCAAAAGAGGCGGGGATTCCATCTCTGAAGATCGGCTACAATAAGGTGTTTGGCTACTACATTGAGGTCACCAATACCCACAAGGATAAAGTGCCCGAACATTTTATCCGCAAGCAAACGCTGGTGAACTCCGAGCGCTACATTACGCCCGAACTGAAAGAGGTAGAGGAAAAGGTACTCTCAGCTGAGGATAAGAGCAAAACGCTTGAGGGGGAGCTGTTTGAAGAGCTGAGACTTTACATAGCTGAATATGCCGAGGATGTGCAGCAGATTGCCACGGCCATCGCGGAACTAGACTGCATCCAGAGCTTTGCAGAGGTGGCCTTCCGGAATAACTATGTAAAACCGGACATCAATGAAGAGGATTTGATTGACGTAAAAAAAGGCCGTCACCCGGTCGTTGAAAAGACACTGGATGCGGGTGAACCGTTTATCCCGAATGACATCTATCTGGATAACAGTGAGTTTCAGATTCTGATGATCACCGGGCCGAATATGGCCGGTAAGAGTATCATTTTGCGTCAGACCGGACTATTGGTACTGATGGCACAGATCGGCTGTTTTGTTCCGGCCGATAAAGCAAAAATCGGGCTCGTAGATAAAATCTTTACCAGAGTTGGTGCCTCCGATAACCTGGCCGCCGGAGAGAGTACGTTCCTCGTAGAGATGAATGAAGCTGCCAATATCCTAAACAATGCCACGCCAAAATCTCTGATTCTGCTGGATGAGGTTGGCCGCGGAACCAGTACGTTTGACGGGCTGAGTATCGCGTGGTCGCTATCAGAGTATCTGCACAACAAACCGGAGGTGGCTGCCAAAACACTTTTTGCTACACACTATCACGAATTGAACGAGCTTGAGGATCGCTACGAGCGAATCAAGAATTTTAATGTGCAAGTGAAAGAGCACGACGGAAAGGTAATTTTTCTGCGAAAACTGGTACGCGGCGGTGCCGATCACAGTTACGGAATACAGGTGGCCAACATGGCCGGGTTGCCGGATGTGGTGATAAACCGAGCGAAAGAGATTTTATCAAACCTGGAGAGTCACACGCTGGATGTGAGTCATGACGGTAACGGTGCGATGGCTCAATCGGCGAAGAAAAAAGAGGCGGCAAAAAAAGTGACGAAAGAGGTGGAGAAACAGGCGGAATTGCCTCAGATGACACTATTCGGCTCACAAATGGACCCCAATGTGGAGACGCTGTTAAATAAACTCGACGCTGCCGATCCCAATCGCATGACGCCCATCGAAGCGATGCTGATGCTGAGCGAATTGAAGCGATTGGTGAAGCAGGACAATTAAGAAATCATTGAGATGGTTAATAAATCTCAAAATACCTACTTTTACATTTGAAATATTTCAAACTATTCAACTGACATCATCTTTCATGGATAATCATCCGGAGCTTAAAAACAGTATCATCACCGACTTTGCAGAAGCCTACAGTAATTTTGGCCTGAATCCGCTGATGGGACGCATCATTGCACTGCTAATTATTTCGAAAGATCCGCAATCGCTGGATGATATCACTGAAAAACTGGAGATGAGTAAGGGACCCATTTCTCAAATATGCCGCAGGTTGAAGGAGAGGAATCTGATTGAAAGCGTTTGGGTTCCCGGAGACAGAAAAGATTACTACAAAGCATCGGAGGATATATTTGGTCAGGCCTTTCAAAACCAGAAGGCAAAAATGAGCCGCAATATTCAAATCGCAAAAAAATATGCCGACATAGCCAAAGATATGAATGGCGAAGATGAGCAGTATGCTTACAAGAGAATGATAGAGATGCAGTCATTTTATGAGCTGATGGACGAACATAATGAACAGTTTCTGAAAGCCTGGAAAAGTAAACTGGCTGAATTAAGAAATTAAATCCTTTCTGTTAAACTGACCACTGATCCAAAAAACCACGTTGTGGATCAATAACTTTTGAAACTTTTCAAATTTTTAATAACATAAAGTAGATTCGCGGAGAAAAAGTCTCACTCCGCATTTCACTTAAAATTTGAAAGTCATGATTCAAAAAGCGGTTTACTTATTTTTTTTATGGGCTCTGCTCCCGGGATGCCTTTCCGCACAATCCTCCTTCGACTGGTTAGATTATCCGTTTGATGTTCACCATCAAACCCTGCCAAATGGAGAAACGGTAGCTTACGTGGATGAAGGGGATGCAGATCAAGTGATCCTGATGATTCACGGACTTGGAAGCTATTTGCCGGCCTGGCAGAAAAACATTTCAGGACTGAAAGAGGATTTTCGAATCATAGCCCTCGACCTGCCCGGATATGGCAAATCATCTAAAACTGCAGAGCAATATAATATTCCCTTTTTTGCTGAAACAGTTGTCCAGTTGCTGGAAGCGCTTTCGGTTGATAAGGCCTATTTAACAGGGCATTCCATGGGTGGACAAATTGCATTATACATCACTTTGGAATATCAGGATAAAATAGAGGGGTTGATTCTGTCGGCCCCTGCCGGTTTCGAGCAGTTTAGCGATCAACACCGGCAAGTTTTTCAGATGACCGTAAATAAAGAGTCGATCATGAATACAGGGGAAGACGCGATTCGAATGAATGCGATGAACACATTCCACCAGTTTCCTGAGGAAGCCTCTTTTATGATTGAAGACCGACTGAAGATGAGGGATGATCCGGATTTTGAAAATTACTCCAGGGCTCAGGCGGAATCGATTTTTGCCATGCTGGATGAACCTGTTTTCGATAGGTTGTCGGATATAGATGTGCCAGTATTGGTGGTTTATGGCTTCCAAGACGGATTGATACCGAATCCATATCTAAACCCGGATTTAACCACACAATCTGTAGCTGAGGCGGGTACAGCGGAATTGCAAAATGGGGAGCTGATCATGATTGAGGATGCGGGGCATTTTGTGCATTTCGAAAAATCGGAGGAATTCAACCAAGCAGTCAGAATTTTTTTAAATCTAAACTAAACAGAAGAATGTCTCAATTTAAAAACAAAACAGTACTGATAACCGGCGGAGCTGCCGGTATTGGAAAAACAACGGCAGATAAATTTTTACAGGAAGGTGCTACTGTAGAGATATGGGATTTTAATGAAGATGCTGCCAAAAATCAGATCAAAATCTGGGAAGAGGAGGGGTTCTCCGTCTCATTCCAAAAAGTAAATGTTGCCGATGTGAATCAAGTGGAAAAGGCAATGAGCGGATTGATAGATCGCCACGGGAAAATTGATGTTCTGGTCAACAATGCCGGGATTACGAAAGACGGGACACTTTTGAAGATGGAAAAAGATCAGTGGCAGGCTGTCATTGATGTGAATTTGAGCGGTGTGTATTACTGCGGGAGAGCAGCAGCTAAGCTGATGGCGGAACAAGGTAGCGGGGTTATTTTGAATGCCAGCTCTGTTGTGGCACATAACGGTAATTTTGGCCAATCCAATTATGTCGCCTCAAAGTCTGGAGTGATAGGAATGACGAAAACATGGGCCAAAGAGCTTGGAAGAAAAGGGGTTCGTGTTAATGCAGTCGCTCCGGGATTTATCAATACGAGCATGGTGGATACGGTTCCTGAAAAAGTTCTGGATTCTTTAAAGGAGAAAACTCCCCTGGGCAGATTGGGAGAGCCTGAGGATATTGCAGAGGCGTATCTCTTTCTTGCCTCAGATAAAGCAGCGTTTATCACAGGAACTGTACTTAATGTGGATGGAGGGCTGATATTTTGAGCAGACGAGCAAAAATTATCGCCTCGGGATCTTATGCTCCCGCCAGGATATTGAAAAACGAATGGTTTAATGAACGGCTTGGGGAAGATGTGGATACCTGGCTGAGAGAAAATTTGACCATCCATGAACGACGATGGATGGAAGAGGGAGAAACGACCAGCGACTTATGCGTGAAGGCGGGTAATAATGCTTTAGAAATGGCCGGTTTAAATCCTGAGGATATTGACTTGCTCATCATAGCTACTGATACTCCGGACTTTATTTCGCCGTCAACAGCATCGGTTGTGCAGTACAAAATGGGTTTAAAAAATGCCACTTCATTAGACACCAACACGGCGTGTGCAGGATTTCCCACGGCTTTTACACTGGCTAACAGCATGATGGTTGCAGAAGAACGGTATCAAAAAGTGATGGTGATGGGAGCCTATGGAATGAGCCGCTTTTTAAATCTGGATGACAAGAAGACGGTTACACTTTTTGCGGACGGTGCCGGTGCTGTTATACTCGAACCAACTGAAGAAGCCGGTGTTGGATTTTTATCATCTGATTTGAGAACGAAAGGAGAGTATCACGGACACATGGGAATTTATACCGGTGCAGCGGCAGATCCGGTGACTGAAGAGAAGGTTGCTGAAAAGATGCAGTGTCTACAATTTGTGGAGAAATTCCCGAAAGAGCTGAATCCAAAAATGTGGAGCGATATGATCCGAACCGTTTGCGAACGAGCCGGGGAAGATGTAGCTGATGTAAAACACGTTTTTATCACCCAGATCAACATTAACCAGATTTGGGAAACGATGGATATCCTGAATCTTCCCAGAGAAACGGCTCCAACCATCATGGAAAAATTTGGATACACCGGTTCGGCTGCTATACCTATGGTGTTTGACCGGGAGTACCGAAAAGGTTCTGTTGAAAAGGGTGATTTAGCCGTATTTATAGGATCGGGCGGTGGATTGCATTTTGCAGCATGCGCCTACAGGTTTTAGAAATGTAAGATGAATACAGAAACAGAAAATTAATATTTATGGAACTGGCATCTCAACAGATGGTAACCGGAGGGTGGATTTTGATTGCAGTGTATGTAATCACCATTCTCTATTTTGTGATACGTGGTGCCGGTAAAACCAAGGATATAAAAGATTACGCTTTAGGGAATGTGCTTTTTTCTCCGGCAGCCGTTGGCTTATCTCTGGCTGCATCCATTACCAGTGCGGCTACGTTTATTATCAACCCCGGTTTTGTGGCTCTGTATGGATTCAGCGGGGTGATTTCCATGGCATTTGCGTTGCCGCTTGCCGCCCTGGTCTCTTTGGTATTGCTCACAAAAGGTTTCCGGCGCCACGGAAAGACAACAAAAGCCCTCAGTATGGCAGAGTGGATGAAGACGATGTACAAGAGTGAGGGGTATGGAATATTTTTCGGTTTTCTTTCTCTTCTGCTGATCACGTTCATTGTGCTGATCTGCGTTGGATTAACGAAGGTGCTCTCCAGTACACTGAACATCCCCGAGTTTTACACACTTTTGGGAATTGTGATATTCATCTTCGGTTATATGATGTTCGGCGGAGCGAATTCGATGGTTTACACCAACACCGTTCAGGCTCTGCTGATGGTGATTGTTGCATTTATCCTGCTGGGATCGGGTTATGACCACTTCCGCGAGGGAGTTCATGGGTTTATTGATAAACTCAATGCGATCGATCCAAAATTGACGCAAACCACGAACGACGACAGCTTTCTGTTCCGGGACTACTTTGAGATTATTTTTGCACAGATTGTGGTAGGCATTGCAATTATCTGTCAGCCACATATTTTAACCAAGTCACTTCTGCTAAAGAGGGATGAAGATGTTAACAGATATCTGCTGGTGGGATGTGCTGCTCAGTTTCTCTTCTTTTTAGTTGTGATTGCCGGTCTGTTTGCCAGAATTCGATTTCCTGATTTAATGATTGCCGGTGAGCCGTTGCCGATGGATAATATCGTATCTGCTTATGTAGTGAGTGAGTTTCCTGTTATTGTAGCCCTTATTGTGGTTATGGGGCTAATTTCGGCCGGAATATCCACGCTGGAAAGTTTGATCCAGTCACTATCAACATCAATAACCAATGATATATTAAGACCTCTTGCCGGTAATAAAATTTTTAAAAAAGATCTGTTCGGTTTGCCTCCTCAGCTGATATGGAATCGGATTGTGATTGCTGCCATGGCCGTGATTACGGTTTATCTGTCGTGGGGACAAATAGTGGAACCTAAACTAAGTGTGGGGATTTTTGCTCAGAACGGAGTGTACGCGTACTTCTCCGCTGCCTTTACTCCCATTCTGCTTGGTATGTTTTTCAAAAATGTACCTAAGCTGTCGGCAATTCTGGCATCGGTTTCTGCAGTGATTGTACACTTTACGATGTATTATGCCATGCTTCCGGTTCCCTTTTCAAAAGCCACGGGCGAAAATCCCGGCGTAGCTGCTGCCGTGGCCATTCTGACCGGGGTAGCTATTGGGTTTGCCGTATATCGCATGAAAAACGGGCGCATTGAGCTGAGAGGTAAAGAATTGTCAAAACAAACAGGGTAGGTTGATATGCATTACAATGACTGGCTTACAAAAAGAGAACGATATACTCCGGACAAGGAAGCGATTGTAGACGTGCAACATGACCGGAGGTTTACCTACGGCGACCTGAACCGAAGAGCCAATAATTTAGCCTACATACTACAAAACCGATTTAATTTAAAAGCCGGTGATCGACTCGGGGTGATCTCAAAAAACTGCATGGAGATGATCGATCTCTATTTTGCCTGCGGTAAGCTTGGTTTGATTTTGGTTCCCTATAATTTCCGACTGCCTGAACCTGCCATAAAGGATTTGATTGATGACTGTACACCTTCCCTTTTGATTTTTTCCCGGGAGTATGCGGATATGGCACAGGCACTGAAAACCAAAGAAGCCGTTAAAGAGATTTTATCTTTGGATGGTGATGAAAACTCCGTAAAACGTATTGTGGAAGAGAATCAACCGGCACCAAATATCCATAGTGCTGATGAGAATGAAACGGCAATGATTCTGTATACATCGGGAACCACAGGCAAGTCTAAAGGCGCTATGATCTCCTGGAAGCAGATACACTGGAACTCCATTAATACGGAGGTGAGTCTGAAGCTCACGTCGGCTGACTGCTCGATTGTGAATACACCGTTCTACCACACGGGAGGATGGCATGTTCTCTTTACACCGTTGATGCATCATGGCGGGAAAGTGGTTCTGCAGCCCGAGTTCGATCCCGTTGAGTCACTAAAACTGATTGAGCAGGAGAAGGTCACTATTCTGTTCGGTATACCCACCATGCTAAAGATGATGATGGATGAAAACGTTTTTGATCAAACCGATTTTTCGTCCGTCAGATATTCTATTTGTGGCGGGGAAGCCTGCCCGATTCCGGTCATCAAAAAATATCAGGACGTAAATATTCCGATTCGTCAGGGATATGGACTAACAGAAGCCGGACCGAACTGTTACTCTCTTCCGAGTGAAGACGCTATTCGTAAAGAGGGCTCGGTAGGATTTCCAAATTTTCATATCGATGTAAAGCTGATGGAGGATGGGAGAGAAGTGGGGCAGGGCGAAGTTGGTGAGCTTTGGATGAAAGGGCCGCACTTGTTTAGCGGGTACTGGAATAACCCGGAGGCTACAAATGAGACGCTGGAAGAGGGCTGGGTAAAAACCGGTGATCTGTTCAGAAAGGATGAAGAGGGATACTTCTACATTGTAGGCCGCAAAAAAGAGATGTACATAAGCGGAGGCGAAAATGTATATCCCGTTCAGGTGGAGAATGTGATATATGAGCATCCGAAGGTTTCGCAGGTTGCTGTGGTTGGAGTCCCGGATGAAAAGTGGGGAGAGACAGGGTGCGCTTTTGTTGTGCTTAAAGAGAATAATTCCATGGAGCCTGATGAGTTGATCGGGTATTGCAGAGAGTACCTGGCAGGGTTCCAATGTCCGGGCCACGTAATCTTTATGGATGAACTGCCGCTGGGCCATTCCAATAAAATTCAGAAGAAATCATTGGTTGAGTTATTCCATCAGCATAAATCCGGGGCGAAGTGAACCAAATCGAACATTTAGATGGAATAAAGTCGCAATATGTTGATACAGATCGACTCAGAACTCACTATCTGACCGCAGGGAGTCCGGAAAACCGGGCAATTATTTTTCTTCACGGCAATGCATGTTCATCTGTGATCTGGGAAGAGATGATGCTGGCTTTCAGTGAAAGTTTCTTCTGCCTCGCACCCGATTTGAGAGGGTATGGATTGACGGATCAGTCTGAAAAAATCAACGCCTTGAGGGGAGCGATGGACTGGGTGGATGATCTCAAAGCTTTCGTTCAGCGAATGAATATTTCTCAGGCAGATTTAATTGGCCACTCACTGGGCGGATGGATCTGCTGGAGCGCAATTCCCAATCTGAAAGAGTTGATAAAGTCTGTGGTGCTGATTGCACCGGGTCCTCCATTTGGTTTTGGAGGAATTCACGGCAGAGATGGCAAACCAAACAACCCGGACTACTCAGGTTCCGGTGCGGGAGTGGTTAACAAAGAGTTTGCAAAAAATTTGAAGAAAGGATTGAAAGATACAGCCGATCCGATGTTTTCTCCGCGTGCTGTAATGAATCGACTATTCTGGAAGGAGAACTTCACATCGGATCGGGAAGAGGTAATCCTTCAATCCATGCTTCAGATGCACTGTGGCGGGGAGCAATACCCGGGAGATTATACGGATTCGAAGTACTGGCCATATGTTGCTCCCGGAAAATTTGGACCTGTAAACGCACTATCTCCAAAATATAACCGGGATGTGGTTTCTGATTTAAGCTTGTCAGAGTATAAGCCCCCTATCCTTTGGCTTCATGGAGATGAGGATCAAATCATTTCCAATCAATCGCTGTCTGATCCGGGGTATCAGGGTAAGATCGGATATCGGGATGAATGGCCGGGTGAAAACCTGTACCCGCCACAGCCGATGATTGATCAGATCAACTATGCTCTCGAGAAATATGGCGGCGAAGTGGAGTCGGAAGTGGTGAAAGGCGTGGGCCACTCTCCTTTTCTTGAAAACCCGGGACACGTATATAGCACAGTAAAGCAATTTTTATTTAAGGTGAAATGATTTTTTTTGACAAACTGATGCCGGGCGAATATATTATTACTAACGTTTGAAACTTTTCAAACGATAAATAGGTCAAATTTTTAAAAATGTGCAGTTAAACAATAACCAAGTTAAATCGGGATCATTATGAGCCGAATCGTTACACTACTTTTGTTTTTGAGCCTAGCGGCAGGTACTACCATACAAGCGCAAAACACCGGAAATATTGAGGGTCAGGTTTTTGGTGCTCAAGATATGGAAGCGCTTGCAGGTGTGAATTTAGTATTGAGAGGCACCAGTTACGGTACAGCCTCCGATGCAGATGGAAATTACAGAATTTCGAATGTACCCGCGGGAAGCTACACGCTTCGGGTTACATTTTTAGGATTTGAGGAATACACTCAGCCAGTGGAGGTTCGGGCCGGTGAGACATTAAGAGTCGATGTTGAACTGAGGCAAACGGTACTTCGCAGCGAAGAGCTGGTAGTAACAGGTTCAAGAAGGCCTGAGAAACTGCTTGATGCGCCGATGTCGATTGAAACAGTTACAGCTGAGAATCTGGATCAGACGGGTGGCGGCACATTTTATCAGGCGCTGGCAAATCTGAAGGGTGTGGATTTTGTTGATGCGGGAATCAACGCTCAGGGAATTTCAGCTCGCGGTTTTGCGAGTCACTTTAATACAAGGTTACTCCAGATGGTTGACGGGCGGATGGCTCAATTGCCCGGAACCGGATTGCCACAGGGTAACTTTCTGCCAAACTCAGATCTGGATTTGAAGGGAATAGAGGTGGTATTGGGGCCGGCCTCGGCACTCTATGGCCCGAATGCACATACCGGAGTAGTGAATGTGCTTACCAAAGATCCGTGGGATGAATCTGGAGTTGGCATTTCTCTGCGTGGCGGCCAGCAAAGCCTGTTTGATGCTACTTACAGAGTTGCCGGAACGGTTAACGACAATTTTGGATGGAAAATAACCGGTCAGCACCTGCGAGCTGACGACTTTGAACCACGCCGCGAAGATAATACCCATTTTTACGGGGCTTCCACTGTATTTGAAGCGGACGTAATTGATGACTACTCCGTTTCATCCGATAAAGTGGATGGTGCTCTCTATTATCGATTGGGAGACTGGGAACTTAAAGGAGCGGCCGGCTGGTCAGAAAATACCAATTTCGGGTTAACTAATAACGGAAGAAACCACATCCGCGACTGGCAGGTGAACTATCAGCAGTTTCAGATTAGTCATCCAAACTGGTATGCACAGATTAGCCGAACAGAGAATGATGCCGGCGATACCTATCAGTTAAACCAGGTTGTTCCGGCTGTTCAGGCTCAGGTGGATGGCGGTGCTTCTCTTGATGATATTAACTACGAAGCACTGCGCGATGCATTTGGATTTACCGATAAGGGTCAGGTTGTGGATACCGAAGTTCAGTATAGAAATGTGATTGGCGGAGTAGAGTATGTCACAGGTCTGCAGTACCGCAATTATACCCCAAATTCGGAAGGAACTTTCTTGGCAGATGCAGTTGGCCGTGATTTGGATATGGAAGAGTTTGGAGGGTATTTACAGCTTGACTACCGTTTTATGGACGACAAAATGCGAGCCGTTGTTGCGGGGCGGTATGACACTCACAGCAATTACGAGGATCAGTTCAGCCCTAAAGCTGCTTTAGTTTATACTGTGGCGCGCGGTCACAATGTACGTGCCACATACAACCGGGCGTTCAAGAGTCCATCTGTAATTGAGAGCTTCGCATACATTCCGATTGACTTAACTGCCGCAGTTCCGGGCTACTATCTGCTTGCTGAGGGCAATATCGATGGATTTGAAATCAGAAATCCGGGAGGAGAAACCATACGGGATATCCGGGCGCTTGTACCCGAAGAGGTAAACACCTTTGAATTGGGTTACAAGGGAGTCTTTGGTAATAAACTGTTTGTTGATGTAGTTGGATATTATTCTTGGTACACCGACTTTATCAGCCCTCTGACCACCGTTGCAGATGGATTTACAGAAATACCTTATGACGCGAATGGAAACCAGATCATGCTGGATCAGGCAGATTTTACCGGACTTCTTACCTATTTCAACTTTGGTGAAGCTGAAGTTAGAGGATTGGATTTCGGGTTGAATTACTACTTCACCGATGCCATTAATGCATCATTCAGTGTTTCTCTGATTGAGAGAGTTAACTTTGAAAGTGAAAGCGGAGATGAATTTCTTCTGAACGTTCCTGAAACGAAGGTTAAGGGAGGTATTACCTTTGGTGATCTGTTTGGGCAGGGTTCATTCCTGAATATCAGCAGCAGATGGAATTCAGCGTATGAATTCCGATCCGGCTACTGGAACAGTGAACTGCTTTTGCCTGATGGAGAGGTGCCTTCCCGTTTTGTAACCGATGTGACTGCAGGATATCAAATACCAAATACAGGTTTATCAGCAAAGGTTAGTGCTTCAAACGTGTTCAATAACGAACGTATTCCTGTACTGGGAGCGCCCGTTAGAGAAAGGCTGGTTTGGTTGTCGCTGACATACAAACTGGATGGTCTGAGGTTTTAATTAACAGGCTTCAACTAGTTAGGAAAAAGGGCAGGGATATTTCTCTGTCCTTTTTTATTTGTTGATGGATTCGATTAGCGAGATTCTGTCACATACCCTACCTTAACACTCGATGAAACACTCCGCCAAACATATCTCCGACCGTATTCGACTGATGATTGCCACCAAGCAGTTTCAGGTGGGGGAGCTGCTTCCCTCGACCCGGGAGTTGGGCCGTCAGTTGGGAGCCAGTTTTCACACCGTCCGGAAAGCGTACCATCAGCTGGCCGATGAAGGATTGATTTCGCCTGAGCAGGGTCGCGGCTTTGTAGTGAATCGCCAGAGTACCTCTCTCGATAAAACCGAGCGAATAGAGATGGGGACTGAAAAAATGCAGGGGCTGCTTGAGGAGTTGATCGGTTATGGGCTGGATGAAAAAGAGATCGAGGCAATATTTGAAGAGCAGATTAGCTATATGGAGTGGCCGGATCGGATTCAAAGTATTGCAACGGTTGGGGAGACGAAAGAGCTTGCCAAGCTGCTTTCCGACTCTATCAAAAATCAGATTGGCGTGAAAAGTGTGCCCCTCTCTGCGGATGATTATGATGAACTGGTGCGATACGATGCGCTGTTCGTTCCTATTCACCTGGTAAGTGAATTCCGATCACTCAGCAGTACGATCCGCCTGCTGCCGGTGGTTTTTCATTACGATGCAGATGTGCTTCTCTCCATTGTTGACCGCTCGGGCATTGAAGCGATTGGACTTGTAACAGCCGAGGAAGAGTCCATCTCAAAAATCATCGATGAACTGAAAGCGCTCATGAACTTTGAGGGTGCGTTTGTGGCCGGCGCAACATACGGAAAATCCCTTCCGTTGTTTGTACGAAATACCGATCTGATTGTCTATACTCCCGCCAGTGCGCGGCTGGTGGAGCAGAAAGTTTCCGAGATGAAGAGGGTGAAGCTGGAGTATATCATTTCAGAGAAAAGTGCTCAGATGATACGGTCTGAGATGTGGGATCAGTAGGTTTTGGTGGCGAGATGCTAGAGGGTAGAAGGAAGGTACGGGTGGCTCGGTTTGATTTCTGAGTTTACCAAACGTGAAAAATTGCAGATCATATTGGTGGCAAATAAAGCTCGACTGTACTTCTCAAAACCATTAGTTTATAAAACCGAAATTATTAACCTGTGAGTTTGACTAATCATCCGATTAGTAGATGGGTAAAAAGTCCCCTCCTTTTTCAAGGAGGGGATTTAGGGGTGGTTTAAATTGAATGAGTGATTATTTTTACTATTTGGTTTTAAAAAGTCACCATCCGCGGCTCTTGCGGCCCGATTTTCGTGGGTACTTAGAGATACTCTTTAATTGGAGTAAATATGTTAAATACACCCCTCTCCCCGACAATTCGGGGCCTTTATTAGGGGAGATTTTTCACTTTTCACTTTTGCGTTTTGCCTCAAAAAATGGACATAAAAAAACTACTCGACCAAGCCATTAACGCTCTCGAATCTGAAATCGAAACGGTTCGGGAAAAACCGTCATCGGATGTGCTGTTTGACGGCAAGAGAGATAAGGTAACCGCCTCAGAAAATGTGAATTATAAGTTTGAGTCTCATCAGCCGGCCATCCGGTTTGCAGAGGAGATTAAGGCGATGGCCGGGGAGAAGAGCTGGACCGTTCATCCGGTGTCTTACGAGGACAAGGAGGTGACCCTGCAGTTTCCGGAGGATGTGGACGATTCCATCAGTGAACTGCACGTAGAGTGGGAGAACGATTTTATCCTGAAGCGAACGCTTTCAGAGATCGTGAAGCTGGATGGCAGGAAGAAAAGCGATCTGGATCGGCTTGAGCATCTGTTTGAACCGAACGGGCAAGCCATTCCCGGTCCGGATGAGGTGGATCACGATGGCATGAGAAATGGAGCACAGGAAGATGCCATCCGAATGTCGATGAACCGAAGGGCGACGTTTATCTGGGGTCCGCCCGGAACCGGTAAAACGGCAACGCTCGGATATATCATCGCTAACTACCTGAAGAACGGAAAAAAAGTTCTCTTTGCATCCAATACCAATCGCGCGGTTGATGTGGGATTGCTAAGTGCATTAGATGCAGTTCAAAAGATTGGGCTGAAGATTCCTCAGCAAAGAATTACCCGATTTGGCGAGGCCGCACTGGATGCTGATGAACTGGAGCCGATTCTCTTTTCGAATCAGCTTGAAAAGACGATTCAAAAACGGCAGGAGGAGGCCGGTGAGTGGATCGGTTTGATGGAGCGCAGAAAACAGGCACTGCAGTCTGTCGAAAAACGATTGCGAAACGGCAAGCAGCCGACCAACAATCAGGAACTGGAAATGAAGCTGATTGAGCAGAAAATCAAGGATGCCGGCGGACTGGAAGAGCTGGAGGCGAAGCTTGAAGAGCTAAGTCAGGTGAATGATCGCGCTGAGCTCTGGAAAAAACAGCTTGTTGCTACAACGCTCGCAAAGGTCTGTACGTCTGATTTGTTTCATGATCTCGAATTTGATGCTGTAGTTGTGGATGAAAGTTCGATGGCCAACCTTCCCTACATGATGGTACTCGCGGCTCATGCCAAGTGGCACATGGTGGTTGTGGGCGACCCGATGCAGCTTCCCCCGATTGCCCTTACCTCAGACCGGAAATCCCGCGAATTTCTGGAGAAAGATATTTTTACAACCGTTTCCGGAGCGGACTCGTCTGAAGCACTTTTCCGATGGCATGACGAACATCCCGAGTTTACCGCATTTTTTGACACACAGTATCGCCTGGAAGAGTCACTTGCCGATGTGATCAGTACAGTGTTTTACGAAGGCCGGCTAAAAACAGGCAAGATTCAGGATCAATCGCTTGGGGATCTTTCTGATCGTGCCTTTCACCTGGTCAACACCTCAAAGTACGGACCGTTTTTAGAACAAAAATCCGGCGAGAGGGGATTCAAGCCGATCAACATGGTTCACCAGGAGGTTGTTGAACGACTGCTGAAAAATATGGGCGGCCGCGGCATATTCATGGAGGATATCGGTGTGATTGTGCCGTTCCGAAGTGCGGTTTATGATCTTCGGAATCGACTGTATGAAGCCGGTATTCGAAACGTGGAGGTGGGAACCATTCACACCTTCCAGGGACGGGAAAAGGATTACATTATTTTTGATACGGTGATGAGCGGTGAGAAACAGAGAGGTACCAAACGACACTACTCGGTTCGTCCGCTCGACGAGGAGAAAAACGGATTGAGTGTACCGCGACTGTTGAATGTGGCGTTTTCCCGAAGCCGAAAGGAACTCGTTGTGATTGCTGATATGGATCACGTGGAGAGAGTGTATGGTGGGAAATTTTTAGGGAAGCTGCTGAAAAGAATTGGTGGGTGATTAGATGTGAGACGTGATATTTGAGTCTTGAGAGTATTGACCTGTCAGCGTTCAGCGAACAAGTAAGGGGTGTGTTGAAGTCACGTCGATGTAGCTTTGAAATTAACTTCAAACCTCAGTTCGATTAATAATTTTTTAATAACCAAAGAAAGAAGTCTCCCCTAACAAGGGGAGATTTAGAGGGGTGTCCATCGAATTTTTACACATTTTGATAAACATCCCCCTTTAATAAGAGAGACTTTTACATTCAATAATCGAACTCAGGTTTCAAAGCTGATAGGAATTATATGTGAGCAATCAGTTTCACTGTCAGGTTTGATCATCCCCCATCCCCCCCTTCGAAGGGGGATCTGCTCTTCAAACCAACGCTGACAAATCCGGCAGGTGTTGTCAGGTTGGATTAGCCTCTTGCGTCTCTCATCTAGCCCCTAGCCAATCTACTTAAAACTTCGATCGTATCGTCCATAGATCCGGGAAGATGGGGTTGTTCAATGTTTTGTGGAGGTATCCTGCGCCATCTGATCCTCCGGTTCCTTTTTTGGTACCGATGGTGCGCTCAACCATTTTTACATGTCGATAGCGCCACTCCATCAGTCCCTCGTCATAATCGATAAACAGTTCGCAAAGCATGGCCGCTTCGGGGTCGTTGTTCATAATATTGACCAGCTCGGTTTGATTGTGCTCAGAGGGCTCAAAGACCAATCCTTGCTCATTGACTCGTTTTGGCGTCTCAATGTCATGACCGCGTTTTTGGAGATATTTGCAGAAGCTCTCCCAAAGCGTCGACTCCTTTTCCCGGTCCAATAAATTCTGCTGAAGCTCGGGCTGATCCTTATGCACATCGATGATGTGTTTTGATCTCATACCGCATACAATCTCCATCTCGCGAAACTGTACCGACTGAAAACCACTTGCGCTCTGCAAAAAGCCACGGAAACTGTTGAACTCGAGCGGTGTCATGGTCTCCAGAATGTCGATTTGTGAGACCATCGTCTTCAAAATTGTAAGCACGCGCCGTATCGTTTTGGTGGCGCCCCAGGTATTTCCGGATTCCAGGTCCGCGCGAAGTTTGTCAAACTCATGCATAATCTGTTTAAACCAAAGCTCGTACACCTGATGGATGATGATGAAGAGCATCTCGTCATGCTCTTCCGGTTTCGACTCCGGCTGCTGCAGCTCAAGAAGCTCTTTTACTTTCAGGTAGGATGTGTAGGTTAGGCTTTTAGATTCGCTCATGTGTTTGGCAGAGAGTGAGATTTAGGTTTTGGGGAATATAAGAGTATTGAGTAGAAAGTATCAGGTATTGAGTCTTGAGAGTGCAGACCTGTCAGCATTCAGCGTTGGCTGATTCTGGCAGCGTCTGGTGTCACGTTTTCAACACACCCCTTGCTCGACTGAACAGCGCTTTGTGTTTTCATTCGAACTTCTTCCCTCTCCCCGAATTCTCGGGTCAGGTTGAGAGGGGAGTATTGAAGCACTTTCCTGAATAAACAACATCAAATCTGCAAACAAACTCGAAAGTCCAGTTTTAAAGTCCTCCCTCTCTGCACGTAGAGAGGGAGACAGAGGGTGAGTCCTTAGGACTCAAGACTCATATCTATCCATCACACCAATTCTCAAACTCCTCAACAGATTTCGTATTCAACACCCGGGCCGGTTCAAACTTCGCTTTTCGGGCAATCATTACGCCGTAGCGAATATCGTCAATTCCCTCCACAGAGTGCGCATCCGGGTTGATGGAGGTCATCAAACCAACTTCTTCCGCCTTGTTTCCGTATCTCCAGTCGAGATCGAGCCGCCATGGGCTGGCGTTGATTTCGATAACGGTGTTGTGTTCAGCAGCAAGCTCAATCAGGCGGTTGAGGTCCAGTTTGCTCTCTTCACGCTTTAGCAGCAGACGTCCGGTTGGGTGCCCCACAATTCGTGTATAGGGATTCTTGATGGCATTCTCGAAACGGTTCATCATATCCTCGAGCGACATACTGAGCCCGCTGTGAACACTGGCGATCACAAAATCGAATCTGGCGAGGATTTCATCGGGATAGTCCAAAGATCCATCACTTAAAATGTCCGACTCCATCCCTTTAAAAATCTTGAAGTTTTTACCTTCAGATTTAAACTCTTCATTCAGCCGGTCAATCTCTTCCCACTGCTGTTTCACCTCATCGATGGTCAATCCGCCCGCATAGGCTGCTGTTTTGGAGTGGTCGGTCAGGCCAAGATACTCGTATCCACGATCCATACAAGCTTCGGCCATCTGCTTGATGGTATATTTGCCATCACTCCAGGTACTGTGGGCGTGAACCACACCTTTGATGTCGGATTCGGTGACCAGCTCCATCGACTTATGCTCCTCATAAAACTCAAACTCACCGCGATCTTCACGATGTTCGGGCGGCACAAAATTCAGCCCCAGCTTTTCATAGATCTCCTCCTCAGACGAGGTTTTCACAGGCTGATCAAAATCGGTTTCCTTTTGATCATTGAGCTTGAAAAGTCCATACTCGTTAAGGGCCATTCCGCGCTCGCGGGCCCGCTGACGCATTACAATGTTATGCTCCTTGCTTCCGGTAAAGTACATCAGGGCGGCAGGAAACTCGTTCGGTTTGACGATTCGGAGATCCACCTGTCGGCCGTTTTCTGTGCGGACTGAACTCTTTGTGTCTCCGCGCCCAAGTATCTCCACCACTAATTCATGATTGACGAATTGATCAAAAATGGATTCAGCGTCTTCGGGTTTTGCGGCAACCAATATGTCGATGTCGCCGATGGTTTCTCGAGATCTCCGAAGTGATCCCGCAATTTCGCACTGTTGTACGCCTTCCAGGTTTTTAACGAACTCAAAGACCGGTTCAGCGATTTCGAGGGCCTGATCAAGACGGGCTCGCTCTCCAAACTTCTCCAGGTACTCAATTGATTTGATGATTTTGTCAGCAGATTTTTGACCTAAGCCCGGAAGATTAGCAACCGCTCCGCTCTGGCACGCCTCTTTCAGTTCGGTGATCTCCGTGATGCCCAGTTTCTGATGAATTTTTACAACGTTCTTGGGGCCAAGGCCGGAGATGTTGAGCCACTCGATTAATCCTTTTGGAACACGCTCTTTGAGATCCTCAAGCACCGGCATGGTTCCGGTTTCTGCATACGCCCGGATATCTTCAGCTATCGATTTCCCGATTCCCTTAATGTCGGTGAGTTTGCCTTTCTCAATATGATTGGAGATTTCGTCATTGAGTCCCTCAATGGTTTGTGCGGCACGATCAAATGCGATTGCGCGGAACCGGTTCTCCCCGGCGAGCTGCATCAGGTTATAAATTTCTCGGAGTTTTTCGGCGACTTCCTGGTTGGTCATGGATTTTTTAGCTTTGTTTTAAAACAGACTCGTGGCACGCCTTTGAGTCGTGCCACAAGTAAACATAGTTACTTCGGATTCATCAACACAAAACTACGAAAAACCAATTCATCCCGACAGGTATTAGGAGAAAAAGTAGAGGAAAAATAGAAAACTCACTTTCTATTTAGTTTGAAAATCCCCTATCTTTAGAAGCTCTGGTTCAAATGGAATATTTGAGTCAGTTTTATTGATAAGCTCGGTACTCGTTAAAGATTTGAAATATTGATAAGAAACTTTTTTGCCCTTGCTTCCAACTACGCTGAAGCTTCGTTGGACAAGGGCGGAATTGGTGTATTGAATGCTTTCGAAATTGAGGGGTGTGATGGTTCGACTCAGTTCACGTTAAAGATTTGAAATTTTAGTAAGTAACAGTTTCTGCCCCGGTGGCGGAATTGGTAGACGCGCACGCTTGAGGGGCGTGTGGCTTAACGGCCGTGATGGTTCGACTCCATTCCGGGGCACAATAACAAAGGCTCGCTTTTAAGCGGGCCTTTTTTGTTTTCCTTATAATTTTCTCTAAAAATGGATGATTCTTTTGCATCGTCCTGATTTTGGTTGAGGGTCGTGTGCCCCGAAAGCTTTCGGGGCGTGATGGTTCGACTCCATTCCGGGGCACAATAACAAAGGCTCGTAATTGAAAAATTGCGAGCCTTTTTTATTTGTACATCCCTACAAGTGTTGCCTGCAGGGTAATTTGCAGAAGTTTTCAGCTTGCTGCTTTTACAGTATTAACTAATCAATCGATTTCAGGTATTTAAAGAATTCACTGTCTGTAGACAGGAAAATGGAGGTCTGTTTATCAAATGCATTTTCGTAAGCTTCCATCGCTTTTACGAAGTTATAGAGCTCACGTGTAGAGGCGTCTCGATTAAAGGCCTCGTTATAGATCGATGCCGCCTCTGCATCACCCCGCCCTCGAATTTCACGTGCCTGACGAAAAGCTTCGGACTGTATTTCAAGCAGCTCCCGTTCCTTTTCACCTTCAATTCGGGAAGCTTCACCCTGACCCTCTGACCGGAAAAGATCTGCAATTTTATTCCGTTCACTTACCATCCGGTCGTAAACGGTTCTTCGAACGTCCTCCACGTAGTTGATCCGTTTGAAACGAAAATCAAGAATTTCAATACCCAAATCCTGACTTCGCTCATTAGCCAGCTCCAGAACAATATCCTGGATTGCAATACGGCCTACATGAATGGTTTCAAGCGAATCTTCAATCATGTCAAAGATTTCTGCCTCCAGATCGGGTTCACGGTTTGAGGTACGTACCAGCTCCACAAGATCGTGCGATGCTACAGCATTTCTTGTTTCGCCATCCAGAATATCATCCAGCCGCGATTGCGCTCCGCGTTCGTCCCGCAGCCGGCGGAAAAATTGCAGAGGATCGGTAATCTGCCAGCGGGCATAGGAGTCCACAAAAATGAACTTTTTATCTTTAGTCGGAACCTGGTTTTGATCTCCATCCCACTCCAGGAACCGCTTATCGAAACGATTCACTTTCTGAATGAAAGGGACTTTCATCTGCAGCCCGGCCTCCGTTATAGCTTCACCCTGAGGGGCACCAAATTGTGTAATAATAACCTGCTCAGTCTCATCAATAGAGTAAAAACTATTTGAAAGGACTACTCCGGCAATGGCAAGTAAAACGATTAAACCTATATATTTTTTATCCATGTTCTTCACCTATTGGTTGTCAGGGTTTGAGATTTTAACGCCATCCATCTGCATCTGTAGCAGTGGGAATACGTTACCACCATCCTGATCCATAATTATCTTATTTCCGATTTTTGGCAGCAGATCCTGTATTGTTTCGTAGTAGATTCGCTGTTTGGTTACCTGGGGTGCGAGCAGATACTCACGATGGAGTTCATTAAAAGCGGCTACTTCACCCATAGCGGTGTTGATCCGGTTGGTTGAATAACCTTCGGCCTGCTGAATGGTTTGCAAGGCTTCACCCCTGGCCCTCGGGATAACACGGTTATAGTCAGATCTAGCCTCGTTGATCAATGTTTCACGCTGTTGCTGAGCCTCATTTACAGCGTTGAAAGATCTTTTTACGGGATCCGGCGGATTGATATCCTGCAAAACAACCTGTTCAATCCGGACACCCGTTTCATAGTCTACATTCAGTTCCTGAAGGATCTCCTGAACCCGCGCAGCTACCGACGCCCGGCCGATTGTAAGAACTTCGTTTACCGTTCGGTTTCCCACAACCTGACGCATTGCCGCTTCCGACATATCACGAAGTGTTTTTTCCGGATTGCGGACTTTGAAGAGATAGTTGTAGGGATCGGAGATTCGGTATTGTACCACCCATTCCACATCACCTAAATTTAGATCGCCCGTAAGCATTAGAGATTCATCTTCATAGCCTCTTTTCTGATACTGGCTCTGCACTCCTGAGGAGACTGTACGGTATCCAAATTCCTGTTTTAATTGTCGCTCAACGGGAACAATACGAACCTTTTCAATAAATGGAGCTTTGAAGTTTAGGCCGGGTTCGGCTGTACGGGTGTATTCACCAAATCGCTGTACAACGCCCACCTCTTCAGGGTCAACTGTGTAAATGGACGAGAACAGCAGAACTGCTG
Organism: Chitinophagaceae bacterium T5-Br10_B2g13; assembly: GCA_001564065.1. Taxonomy (GTDB): domain Bacteria; phylum Bacteroidota; class Rhodothermia; order Balneolales; family Balneolaceae; genus Rhodohalobacter. Next base: position 1,441 of record LKNA01000002.1, on the reverse strand, counting down.
CAACTACTCCAAATACAATAATCTTTATATTTCCCAAAAGGGCTTTAATTTGTGGAGGAATTTCAAACTCCTCGAGTGGATTCTTAATTTCTGACATAATTTGTTGCTTTTACTGTTAGTTGAATATGATATTCAATTCCGGATAGATGGGACCTTATGTGGTCATCATTTAATGAACAGAACCCCCTTGTTTACAAGACAGGACTTTTGCCAATGTTTAGCAGATCTGGAAAAAGAAAGGATGATAATAAGTACCCAAAAACCTCTTTTAACCTACGGATAATTTTAGTGGAAGTTACGATCTGTTTTCGCTCATTCTGAATCGATGGCCACCCAAAAACCTGAGCACGATTCTGTAGATCTTTTTTAATGCTATTAAGCCCTCAGCTTCTCAGGGGGAGGTTTAGGCCTGCTAGATCAAAGACACTTGATGAAGGTTTAGTATTTAGGAGTGGATAGTGGTTTTAATCACCCAAAAAACAGCTCGCTGTCTACCTCCTGTACGACGCGCCATATCATGGTCCCACTGTCAAATACAAGGTGAAAATACCTCTCCTCTTTTGTTACCACAACGTAGTGGTAGTGATATGCCTTGCCGACTCTCTCCCGATGTGTCTGTCGAATCTTTTTGATGTGATGCTTATCTCCGTTCCGAAGTTCAAAACGGTAGGGGGTTACCGCGTGGGGCAGGTCGGGAGTGCGGAATCCCCTCATGACATTAAGTACGTTTATAGGCGGATATTTCTCTTCTTTGCTCATACTGCTTCCTCTGATTACGGGAAAACAGTTTAAACATATATCACACATATATCAATATGTGCATTCTTTGATTTACTCTTTTTTTGAGGCGGTGGGGTGGGTTTATTCGGTAAAGTGATGGGAGGCAGTTGGATGATTAATTAAGAAAAAAGATCCCGATAGGGCGCCGTAAGCTGGGGTCCTGAATTTCTTGCGTTGTTAACCTCCTGGCTAACTCTGTAAAACGAGATGTCATCATTTGGCCAAGGGCGAAGCAGATCTTTAAGCGAGTTTGTGTCTTGATGATTGGGATCGAGCCAGATATCCAGTTCTTTATCCAGCAACATAGCCGGCATCCGGTCGTGAAGTTCAGAAACGGGTTTGTTGGCGTCTGTTGTGATAATGGTAAAGCTCCTGATGGTTGACTCACCCTCTTTCTGCGGTTTCCACTCTTCGTACAATCCGGCAAAGTTCATCAGTTCAGACCGCTTTTGAGTGATATAGTGCGGGATCTTTTCTCCATTGGCTTTCTTCCATTCATAAAATCCATTTGCCGGCACTACGCACCGTTTTGATTTGAACGGGCGGGCATAAGATTTTTTCTGCTCAAGCGTCTCGGCTCTTGCGTTAATCATTGAGTAGCCGGAGTTGATCTCCTTAGCCCAGAATGGAATCAATCCCCAGCGGTACCTGTCAATCTTTC
>LKNA01000021.1 GCA_001564065.1 Chitinophagaceae bacterium T5-Br10_B2g13 | reverse complement strand
TGATGATTAGCTTTTTAGAAGTTCATCATCACGATTCCATCCTGGAAATTGGATATGGCAGCGGCACACACTTTTCCAATTTGTTTGCAAAAGCGAATAATCTTCAGGTAAATGGAATCGACTATTCGCCGGAGATGACAAACTTAGCCAAGTTAAATAACAGTTCATTTGTTGAAAATGAGAAATTAAATCTTCAAACAGGCAACAGTGAGCTTATACCATTTACTGACAACTCATTTGATATCGTATTTTGTAACATGGTCATTTACTTCTGGGATGACCCTGCAGTTCATCTGAGTGAGATACGTAGGGTTCTCAAAACAGGAGGGAAGTTTTATACGGGTATGAGAACCCGTAATAGTATGCTTGGTTTCCCATTCACTAAGTTTGGTTTCAATCTTTACAGAGTTGAGGAATGGTGCTCTAAACTGGAATCGAATGGATTTAAGGTTGTGGAAGAAATAAGGCAAATGGATCCCGTCTTTGATTTTGATGATGCTGGTAACAGTCTAAAGCTGGAGTCAGTCTGTATCGAAGCAAAAGCTTAGTTGAAATAGTAAAATCAAACTTTAAAAATCTATTAGGACTTGAGATGGCTGATACTTCGACAATTAAAAATGCTTTTTTACGCAACAGGAAGGCGGTTACACTGAAACCAAATCTAGGAAAGAGCACTGCCAGAACTAAGATTCGTTTATTTAATGGCACCACTTGCGAAGTTGAACATAAACACTGGTCATTTAAAGTGGATATCGGTAAAACTGAAGGAGGCAACGACGCAGGACCGGGTCCCGGCATACTGGAGAGGGGAGCATTGGGAAGCTGTCTTGCGATAGCCTACTCACAACAGGCAGCTTTGATGGGTGTTCCTATCCACGATATCGAAATTATCGTAGAATCGGATATGGATGCCCGCGGAATGTTGGGAATAGACGACCGCTCGCCCGGATTTAAAGAGTTGAGATATAAAGTATTTATCCAGAGCCCTGCTGATGAAAAAGAAGTTATGAAGGTTATTCAGAAAGCTGACAGTTTGAGTCCGGTGTTAGACGATTTCAAAAGAGCCATACCGGTGAGCAGGGAGGTAATACTGACTGAAAAAGAGTTGCAGGACTAAAGGGTAATTTTTCACTGTTTTTATTAAAGAGTATCTGAGTTATTGTGATAATCGAAAGATATAAATACTAGAATTATGGAGCCAAGATTACAAAGACGGGTACAACGCTATGGATGGGATAAAGCTTCCGGTTTTTATGAAAATTCATGGAAAGAACAACTTAAACCTGCTCAGGATAAGCTGTTGGAGATGATTGAGCTGAGTCCGGGTGAGCATGTACTGGAAACAGCTTGCGGAACCGGATTGGTAACCGAGAGAATAGCTATAGCCGTGGCCCCGGGAGGCACTGTTACGGCAACGGATTTATCAGAAGGAATGCTTCATCTGGCAGACTCGAGATTAAATGGAAATGGTTATAGCCATGTAGAATTCAATAGGATGGATGCTGAAAATCTTGACATTGAGCCTGAACAATTCGATGTAGCTATCTGCGCACTAGGGTTAATGTATGTTCCGGATCCTGTTGGAGCCCTGCGCGAGATGTACAGAGTGCTTAAACCCGGAGGAAGAGTGGCGATTGCTGTATGGGGTGAACGGAAGAATTGTGGCTGGGCAGAGATTTTTCCAATTGTTGATAAGAGAGTAAAAACGGATGTCTGTCCAATGTTTTTTCAGCAGGGAACGGGTAACGCCTTGAGGTATTCAATAAAAGAGGCAGGTTTCGAACCTGTTTGGATTGAACGTATGGACGTGAACCTATACTACGAAAATGATGACCATGCAATTTTAGCTGCCTTCGCCGGTGGACCGGTAGCGTTGGCGTATCAAAAATTTGATGAGCAAACCAAACGGGAAGCCCATAGTGAATACCTGAACTCCATTTCTGAGTTTAAAAAAGGAGACAAATACAATATACTGGGAGAGTTTGTAGTGGCTAAAGGAATAAAATAAATGAAACTCTAACTATTAAATCATTCTCTTTTCTGCCTCGGCGATAAACCGTCTGGCATCTCTTCGGGAGAAATCTTCCATTATTAAGGTATCTTCAATTTTGGCTCCATCAAACATATCTTTACCGTCCCTGTTGATGATAAAAAGCCTTCCATTTTCGTAATAGATCTCTTCAATTTCATCGAGTGGAACGGTAATGGCGCGGTCAAGAAGTGTTCGCACACCGCTACTCAGTGCCGATCGTAAAACGGCAGCAAAATGTGTGGAGTCCTCAGATTCATTTTTACCGCGAATTTCTTCGGCAACCTTTTCTAAATAGTCATCCGTAAACTGAAGATAAATGGCGCTATTGGTAAGCAAAAGATTGACACTTTTCTCATTTGTGGTGATGTGGTATTCCGCATCACCGGTGGGATAGCGGGGTACAATTTCTGCTTCAGCTTGATTTGAAGTGATAAATGTTCCGCTATCCTGAGCTACAGAAATGTTTGAAAAAGTGAATGTGATCAGTATAAGTGAAAGTAATGTTAGGAGAAGTTTTTGAATCGGAGTGTTCATAACTGATTACTTTAATTTACGGATATACTGCTCTACGGAATTATTCAAAGTGAAGTTGCAGACCAATCAAATTGTTTAATCTAATTCCCAATCTTGATCTGTTTTGATAGGGGCTCACCTCTTTACGCCATAATATTCTCATTACCTGAGTCGGCTACAAATACACATGCTGAACGAGTTACATGCACAAAATGACGGAGTTTCTCTAAATCCGGATCATCAGGTAGACCAAAAAAATCTACATCTGCTTGCGGAGCCGACCTCATTGCTTCTTCAAAATTACCTATTTCAACATGGGGAATTACATTCTTAAGTCTGGCCAAGTCCAGTAAATTTTCAAGATATTTATAAGCATTTTCCACTTCAGACTCCTCAACAACCGTAATCACTCGCATTGTAGCATTCCAATTTTGAGAAAGCTTGTAGGCCGAGAGCATGGAGAGATCGATATTACCCATATCCATACTGAGATCCCATCCCGGACTTTTCTCATGTATCCAAACATTAACGGATGCGCTCCTGCCAAGCTGGGCAACAGGATCCTCCGCATACAGTTGTATTCCCATTTTATTGGTACGTGCTTCATTTATAATACTATGGATCATTTCATCATTTCTGTTTTGATGGGGTAATTTGAGAAACAGTATATTTGGGGAGAAAAAAGTACCCTGCAGTGTTTGTAAGGAATCCATTACCGCATCCTTAAAATTTCTGGAATCCAGCACAGACCAACGGGTATATACATTCTCTTTTCTGAAAGAGTCGGCTAAATTAGTGAGTGAATCACGCAGTTCGTCCGGATTCTGATCTGATGAAATACCAATCAGTTTTATAGACCCCCTTGGGTAGACTAAATTTCGTATTAAACTAAAACTTCCACGCAGCTCTCTTGAACTTCTCACCGGAACCAGAAGGTTTGCTTTCCAGGCACGTTCATTATTGGATGGCAAAAGTGACACTTTCTTGGCTGCCCACTCAGCCAGTGAAGTAAATAAGCCACTTCTCATATCACCATAAGGAACTTTTAGTTTTCGATTTGTCAGATAGAGGTAAGTAGCAACGACAACCCCAAGCGCAACTAGCCCAAATGTTGGATTGATGATAAACATCGTAAAAAGGCATCCCAAAGTTCCTACAACCGGAACAAAACGCGGTACTGCGAAAGTAGGACGGAAGCTAATCATGTCCATTTTCTGTTCAATAAACACAACGAGATTGATCATCATGTAGGTGATAAGGAAAAACATGGTAATCAGCGGAGCGATGGTGTTTAAATCTCTCAGCATCAACGTAAACAGAACAATACCACCTGTAAGTATAATCGCATTACGGGGTTCCCCATTTTTTGCAAGCCTGGAAAAGGTTTCACCACCCGGAAAAATACGGTGATCACCCAAAGCCTGGAGAATTCTGGGGGCTCCCACAATGGAGGCCAGCGCAGATGAGAATGTAGCTCCCAGCAGTCCTCCCAGCACAGCCGGCCCCCAAAATGCTTTATCAATCATGATATTGTAATTACTCACCAACTCCTCAGTGGTTGCTACTTTTGCCATCCAGTAACCAACAGCCATATAAATCACATAACTGATTAATATTGCTGAAATGGTTCCAATAGGAATACTCTTTTTTGGGTTTTTTAATTCACCGGACATATTAGCCCCGGCCATAATACCTGTAGCAGCAGGGAAGAGGACCGCAAAAACGACCCAGAAGCTAACGCCTTCAAAGTTGTTTTCCGGCGCTCCGGGAAATTCTCCCCACCATTGAATATCATGCTCCAATACCCCTGTGAAGACCGTCGCTCCAACCGAGAAAAGTGCGGCTATGATTACAGCAAGTATGATATATTGAATTCTGAATGCAAGCTTTGCGCTGATGAAGGCGATAAAAAACAGAACTCCAAATACGGTAATGTCTACCAGAATTGCATAGTGTTCAGGAAAAATGTAGAGCCATCCCTCTCTGAAACCAAAGATGTACATTGTAATAGCAAATGACTGTGCCAGATAGAGAGGAACGCCCACACTGCCGCCAACTTCCAATCCCAAAGATTGTGAAATAATTGAGTAGGCCCCACCGGCTTTGATTCGAATATTGGTGGTGATGCAAGACATCGAGAGAGCCGTGAAAGTGACAATAATGAATGCAATAGTAATAATAAGCCAACCGCCAAGTAGTCCGGCATTGCCAATTACCCAGCCTTGCCTGAGGAATAGAATTACACCGAGAATGGTAAGCAGGGTGGGGACAAAGACACCCGCAAATGTCCCGTACTTTTTTCTGCTGTCGGCTTCACGTTCATCAACTTGTTTCTGCAGGGTATCATCTGTCGCTTCAGTCATAACTCTCCATTAAAATGGTGGTCAGTTGTTTTCAAAACGGATACTTCAAATAAGATTTTTTGCCCAAATTGTATTTGCATTAAGATTATAACAAAAAAAAACCGGCATCATGATCTAAAAAATATTAGACACAATGCCGGTTTGAAATATGAGAAAAGTGATTATCTGCTTAGGAAGCCGCTCCCAGATCGCGAATGATTCGGGCAAGCTCCATTACTTTACCACTGTTGGATGATGAAGCAGCGCTGTTTGCTACCGAAGAAGCCACTGTATTCAGTACACGTGCTTTTCCAGAACCGTTTGTGCTCTCAGCTTCATTCAGTCCGTTTCGGATCATTTGAATGGTTCGCATGTTCAGTTCACGATCTCTTTCCAGCTGATCGGTATAGGCACGTGCCAATGCAAAGGTAGTGGGCCATTCATACTTAGGTTGACCCTGAGCATTTTTATACTCAAGAACTACCGTATTGGCTGCGTCAATTTCATTCTGAGTGAGAAAATCACTCGGAACCAATTCGAAAATGTCGAGTCCGCGTGCGATTTCAGAGTTCACCAGATAACCATTGTACCAGTAGATGGACCAGCTTCCGCCAACTTCCATTCTGTCCGGGTTGATTGGACCGCGGTCGTGAAAGGCAATCTCAATCGGATTTTTGGGATCTGTGAAATCAAAGACATTAATTCCACCCTGGTACCAGGATTGTACCATAATATCCCGATTTGGCACAGGAATCATAGAACCGTTATGCGCAACACAATTCTCTGCAGATGTTTGAACTGCAGGCATTTTGAAGTAGCTCTGAAATTCCATCTGCCCGTCAGGTCCAATTGAGTATATCGCATTTGCTCCCCACTCATAAGGATCTGTTTCTCTACACTTAGGCTGTGTTCCGCCACCCCATTCATCTGTAAAGAGAACGGTTGTTCCATCATTATTGAATGTAGCCGAATGCCAGTATGCAAAGTTTGAATCGGCAACGGCATCAATTCTAACAGGGTTTACGGGATTGGAAATGTCGAGAAGCAGACCATAACCTTCGCAAGCACCACCGGCTAAACCAATTTCAGGGTAGAGAGTGATATCGTGACACTGATTCGGACCAACGTCCTGTCCACGACCTCTGGCTGCCAGCCGCTCGTCCATAAATTCACCATACATTTCGTCAAGTCGATCACGAAGTGCACTGCTGTCTGCTTCAGTCGGTTCGCCTGATCCGCCTCTTTCTTCCACAATTTGCTCAAGAAATGCAGCGACAAGCCTGTCGTTTACCACACGAGGTGAACCGCCGTAATTGGCAACATATCGTCCGGCTTCTCTTTGTCGTTCAATCTGTGCCAGCTCTTCAGGCGCAGGTCCGTGAGTTGGAGGCGCTGTCAAACCTTCAAAAATTCGAGGGGAGTTAGCAATATGCGCTTCCTCAGGATTTGCCAATGGAACTTTAATTACTTCAATTCGAAATAGAGCACTTTCGGGATCTTCATCCGGGAATGCACTTGAGCAGCCTGGAAGCTCTTCTTCCGGACGAACAGGAGCCGAGCCGGAAATGTAAACATAGATGTTTTCATTGTCGTTAGGATCTTTCAGTACAGAGTGAGTGTGCGAACCACGGCAAGTCTGCACATTAGAGATATACTCAGGATTTTCAATATCACTGATATCAAAGATCCGGATTCCGCGAAGTCTGTCTGCACTTACAGTTTCTCTTACGCCTTCGGTTCCACAGTCTAAACGTCCGCCTAATCCTTCACCGGAAACAAAGAGAAGATTTTCGTAAACGGAAACATCACTTTGAGATGCAGGGCAGAGGAAGTCAACAACAACTTCAGGGTTTGAAGGATCCGTCATATCCCAAACTACAAAACCGTTATAGTTTCCCTGGATGATATAGTTGTCTTTAAAAGCTAAATCTGTTGCCCAGGAGCCTAAAAAGTCTTCAGGCGGTGGTGTTGCTGAAAGCAGATTCAAATTCCAAATAGCCTCTTCATAATCGAATAAACCGCCTCTTAGTCCTTCACGAGGGTCAGGATTGGGTTGTTCGATTTCAGTTATAGGTTGCAATGTTGGCTGAACATTTTGTTCAGGCATATCTGAGGATGCACAACTAGAAAAGACCAGTACAGAGGCCAATGCAAGTATCATCCCGGAAAGTAATGGTTTCATCATACTACAGGAGTTATTTGTTTTGGGTTATTAAGAGAGATCGTTTGTTTAAATCCATTTTCGAGATATGAAATATCGAAAAGGAGAGTGCTAAAAATTAATCGATGTTTTCAAGCATTAATTTCATGCGTTCAATTTCTGTAACCTGCTCCGCATTGATGCCGGATGCCAGTTCAAAAGATTCGGTGTCGGATACGGCACCATCGGCAGCAAACAGCTCTTCAACCATGATTACGGCTCCACGGTGATGTTCAATCATAAAGGTTAAAAACAGTCGATCAAATTCTGTGCCATGTGCAGCGGCAAGTTCTTCCAACTGAGCCTGTGTAAGCATGCCGGGCATATTGCTGTGATCATGCATCATTCCCATTCCATGATCCATGTCGTTGTGGTCCATGTCTGCATGTGCGTCGTGGTCGTCATGATCCATCTGCATATCATGAACCCGGTGATCATTATGGTCACCTTCCGGCATTTCCATTTCAATGTTGAGCATTAGTCCGTCAATGTTAACGATTGGAACCGGTTGACCGCGGTCTCTCAGCCATCTTTGCATTAGGTAAATTTCATCGCTTTGCGCATTGATGATTCTTCCGGCGAGTGTCTGAATTGAAGAGCTTGCGCCATTTTCTGGTGCCAGCCTGGACATAATTAATGCCTGTGCATGATGACCAATCATACCGGTCATAAAATCGATATCTGCCTGGGTAAAGTTCATTCGGGATTGCTGAACTCTTTCCCAGAATACCCTTTCCATTTCAGCATGATTTTGCTGTTGCCTTTCAATGGTTTGTGCCGTTTGCTGTGGGGTAGTTTGGTCAGAGGTTTGCTCTGCAGTTGAGCAACCGCTAATAAAGAGGAGGGAGGTAATTAAAAAGGTAATTGTAGAAAGAAGAATAGGGGATGTTAACTTAGAAACCATATACTCGATTCGTTTAATTTCAATCAATACAAACGTTACATCATATTTTTAAGTAATCAAAAACGAAATTAGGTGAAATAATGTAAAAATCTGCCGGCCCGAAACTGTGCAGAGAAATTCATGGGCCGGTTTAGATTCCCAATGGGAAACAATTTTAGGAGCAGAACAGCGTCTTTTCCCCACCGATAATATTTTACAATAGAGTATATTCGATCATGTGAATATTGAAATTACTGATCTTCGGTGGTATCACTCTTTTTACCCATCAGGGATAGAACCTCTTCACCGGAAACTTCCTCTTTTTCGATGAGCAGTTCGGCAAGTTTATCAAACGCTTCACGGTTTTCCTTTAGAATGTTAATAGCCCTGTCGTAGGCTTCATGTGATATCGCCTGAACTTCCTGATCAATCTCCCTTGCGGTTGAATCACTGTAGCTTTTTTGCCGGGTCATATCTCTGCCAAGAAATACATCCTCCTCGTCGCTGCCAAATGCAAGGTGGCCAAATTTATCACTCATTCCCCATTCAACAACCATTTTACGAGATAGTTTGGCAACACGCATCAGGTCGTTTTGTGCACCGCTGGTGGCTGTGTTGAAGATAAGCTGTTCTGCGGCGCGGCCTCCCATAATAACCGCCATCCTATCCAGTAGGTACTCCTTGTCGTAAAGATACTTCTCCTTTTCGGGCAGCTGCATGGTAATTCCCATCGCTTTTCCTCTTGGTATCACGGATACTTTATGAAGCGGATCACTTTTGGGAAGTGCTGCGGCTACAATAGCGTGTCCGGCCTCATGATAAGCGAGGATCCGTTTTTCATCATCGTCAATCTGCATACCTTCACGTTCCAGCCCCATCATAATCTTATCTCGCGCATTCTCTATATCATCCATGATGATCTTCTTTCTCTTGTTTCTTCCCGCATAGAGAGATGCTTCGTTTAGTAGATTCTCGAGATCTGCACCGCTGAAACCGGGAGTGCTGCTGGCAATCTTTTTAAGATCAACACTCTCGTCGATGGATTTATTTCTGGCGTGAATTTTAAGTATTTCGTGTCTGGAATTTTGCGAGGGTAGATCCACGCTTATCTGCCGGTCGAATCGCCCAGGACGTAAAAGAGCCTGGTCCAAAATGTCCGGCCGGTTGGTTGCCGCCATCACAATTACATTTTCGCTTGGCTCAAAGCCATCCAGCTCTGCCAACAGTTGATTTAAAGTCTGTTCGCGTTCATCGTGCCCACCGCCAAGACCGGCTCCTCTTTTTCGGCCAATGGAGTCGATCTCGTCAATAAAAATAATGGCAGGAGATTTCTCTTTCGCCTCTTTAAACATTTCGCGAACACGCTTGGCTCCAACACCCACAAACATTTCCATAAAATCGGATCCGGTAATGGTGTAGAATGGTACATTTGCTTCACCTGCAACAGCCCGTGCCAACAGTGTTTTACCGGTACCGGGAGGGCCCATCAGCAGGACACCTTTTGGAAGTTTGGCTCCAATCTCTTCAAACCGACCCGGTTCTTTCAGGAACTCAATAATTTCGCGAAGTTCGGTTTTAGCCCCGTCCATACCGGCAATATCATCAAAGGTGGTTTTGTTTTTGCCCGGTTCCTGAAGTTTTGCCTGGCTCTTGCCAATATTGAACATTCCGCGTCCCTGCATCTGCATTCGGCGATAAAACATCCAGCCAATCAACAGAAGGAAAAATAGAGGCATGGAAAAAATGATGAAGTACCACCAAAAACCATCAGATTCAGCTTCCGCAGAGATACTTACATCATTCTCCTCGAGCAGGTCGGTTAGCCGGTCATCGCCAAATGACGGTATAACGGTGATAAAGTGTTTATAATTTGTAGTGTCGGCATCGGCTATTTGAAGCTGCTGCTCTGTGCGGAACGTACCGTCAATCCGGTCTCCCTGAATATGAACTCTTTCAACATTATCATTTCTGAGTTGTTCTTTAAAAGTACTGTATTCAATCTCAGGCTGAGCTCCGAAAAAGCCGTTTCCGTCGGTTAGTATCCAGTAGCCAAGTACAACAAATATGATCAGATAGAACCAATAGATAAATCCGGTTGGGCGCTGCGCTTTTTTTGCCCCCTTTTTTTGATTGCTATCCGGATTTTTATTCGATGGATTAGAATTATTTTTCAAACCTGTAAATTTCTTTTGAGTTTAAATACAAATGGAGTGAATCCTTTGAACTCTTTCAATTTAGATAAAATAGTTTATTATAGTTTCGTTCGCGAATAGAATGATTTTAACAGCTTATTCGAGGAATTCGATGAGTAACCGGGACAGTTGTACGATTAAAAACGTTCAACTATATCATCCACAATGGATCTGTTTCTTACGGCACTTATGATTGAGGCTCCCAGAATCAATATATGAATAATAGGTTTGAGTGAGCTTAAATTAATTCCCAAGAAGCCCAATCCTGCTCCAAACATATAATTAAATATAAAGGATATCATAAAGTAGAATACGTATAGAATACCGAAGGTTGTAAAAAAGATCAGAATTCTGTCGCCGTATTTGCCGGTGTGCTTCTCGCGAATTTGCTGCTGTTTAGCTTTCTTTTCTTCAGTCTGCAAATTCTGTTTTAAACTTTTCTCAAGCTCCTTCTTTTTTAAACTTTTTTTGCGCTGTTCAATCAGTTTTTTTCGCTTTTGCTCGTCCATTGAATTAGGTGATATTATCTGAGTTTGATAAGAAAAGTCATTTATTTTTTGAATCTACCTCAGATTTATATGATGTAGATCTAAGGGGCTATTGCAGATAACCATTACATTTAAAATTTGAAATACACAAAAAGTCGGCCGTGATTTTTGCTGTCTTTATCTATTCGATGATACTTCTGCTTGATATGTTTCTGTTCTAAAAACTTCAACACCCTTTTCTTCAACTGACCCGACCCTTTGCCGGGTATAATTTCTACAGTTTTGATTTTCTTCTCAACTGCCTCATCAATTATGTTTTCCAGCTCCCGATCAATCTGATCGCCTTTGTTATAAATGTCGTGCAAATCCAGTTTTAATTTTGCCATAGCGGGTAATCCTAAAATTTAACTTCTTTTGACTAAACAGGTTCAAAAGTTCTGAAATTCAATAAAATCACGTTATTTTAACAACATTCTCAGTGTAACGAGAAGAAATTTAACTCTCAACAAGCAGCAATATTATGGATCTGCATATCACAGGCAAAGTAATCAAGATTTTAGAAGAACAGTCAGGAAAGGGAAAAAACGGCCCCTGGAGAAAGCGAGATTTTATTCTTGAAACGGAGGGAGAGTATCCGCGCAAAGTTTGTATAACGCAGTGGGGAGATCAAATTGATAAAAACTCTGTAACGAAGGATGAAATCGTAACGGCATTTATTGATATACAGAGCAGGGAATACAAGGGGAACTGGTATACTGACGTGAAAGCGTGGAAAATTAAAAAGGGTGCTCCTGCAAAAGATGGTGGAACAGCAGATGAAGTGGTTATAGATTTCGGATCAGACGGCGAAGAAGAAGCACCTCCTTTTTAGGCATCTCTTCATAGGGTATTAAATACGCTCTTCATCTTATTGAGATCTGTAATAAGTTTTTAATGTTCTACTAAATTTATTTAATTCTACACAGGACAATATTATCTACAATTCAAGGGTGAACCATTGCATAAAGTATCAAAAAAGGGATTATTTACTGCATTTTCTGTTACTACAGTCCTTGTAGCCATATTCTATTTTGGGTGGAAAGCTGATCAAAAACAAATCAGAGATGCCAGAACCCAAACCGTAGAATCTACGGCAAGTCTCCTAACTGAGTTAATTCAGGAAACAGTAAACGAGAATCTTCTGCTCCTTGCCAATCATAAATCAAGGGTGGAATTTTCGAGGGGACAATATTTTGACAACTTTGAATTCGAGACCAGCCTTCTGTTAAATGTTAAACCGGCGTTTACGTTTTTTGAATGGATTGACCGGGATGGAGTTATTCAACTAATTGAGCCTTACGAAGAGAATCGTGAAGCCATAGGTGTTGATATTCTTGAACTGGATTATCGCCGTGATGATTGGTTAATGATGAAGAGAGATTCCATAATTAATATGACACCGTGGACCGGCCTGATTCAAAGTGGCAGTGCCTTTTTGATTGATGCCCCTTTGTATTACGATGACGAGTTTCACGGTTCGTTAACGGTTGGTATGGACTTTACCGATGATTTTGATGATATCATGGCGGGTCGAGATATGTTTAGTGTGGAAATCCGTGATGAAAATGATAAGGTATTTTATCAATACTCCAAGAGTACTTCATCGGGAGATGAGCGATATACAAGTACCCAATATCTGCATTTTATAAGCGGCTCTGAAAATGAGTGGACGCTCAAATTAAGTCTGGATGAGGACTACTTTACATCCGGAATCCTCAATTCAAGTCAGATCGGACTTTTTTTTAGAACGCTGATCGCTCTTCTTTTTGGATTTTCAATCTACTTTATGATTGCAACATACAGGGCAAATAAACGCAATGTTGAAGCCCTCAAAGAGAAAGAGGTTTTGATCTCTGAAATTCATCACCGGGTGAAAAATAATCTTGCCGTTATTTCCAGTTTAATTGATCTTCAGAGGCTGGAAACGGACAATGAATATGTGATAGATATTTTACAGAAGACACAAAACCGAATTCACTCCATAGCCGGTGTTCACGAACTGCTCTATCGATCGGAAAGCCTCTTAAATATTCCGTTTAGCGAATATCTGAACAATCTCATTAACAGGCATGTCGACGTGTATATTGAAGCCGACAAGAATGTTGATGTAAATGTTGATAGTTCAATACAGTATTTAAGTATCAATCAAGCCCTGCCACTTGGGGTTTTGATCAGTGAATTGGTCACAAACTCTTTTAAACATGCATTTACCGACAAGAAGGATGGAGTAATAGATCTTAAAATAACATCTGTCGGAGAGTTTCTGCATGTACGTTATTCAGATAACGGTCCGGGTTTTAATCGTGAAGAATTTGAAAATGGAAAGGGTCTTGGAGTAACAATTATAAAAGCGTTGTTGGGCCAGCTGGATGCTGATTACGAATTGGAGTCTGACAATGGATTTGCTTTGAAATTTAGCTTCAAGAGAGAATCAGTAGAGTGAAAAATTAAAGGCGTTCCCGGTTTCGGTTTCTGATTTGCTCCCGTATTTCATCAGGGTCCGGTTTGGTTTCGTCGCGGTATTTTCGCTCTGCCGCTTGCACGGAGTCGCGTTCAGCGCGCAGTCTATCCTGTATTTCTCTTACCCGCTCCATCTGGGCTTCAATATCGGATTGATAAATTTCATGTGATCTGCTGAACTTCTGTTCATCCACACCGTAACTCTCAAAGATCTCTTCCCGCAGTTCCGTTTTTTCTCGATCTCCAAGCAAATCCCGGTCCATTTGATTGAGGATGGTAAGCTCAATCATAATGGTTTTATAGAGCTCTTCATCAACCAGTTCCGCTTCCTTCTCACATGCAGAAAATGTGAGAAGGACGACCGAAAAGAGAAGGAATTTTAAATAGCTTTTCACGCTTTGCTGTCCGGGTTTTTAGGATTTAATGGTCGCATAGTTACTTCGTTGATCAAAAAGTTATCGGGAGTTTCCAACAGATGGATTAACGTATCTGCAACGTCACCGGGTTGCATCATATTTGAATGGGTTTCGCTTCCCACTTTATCAAAAAAGTCTGTAGCGATCGATCCCGGAAACATGGCAGACACTTTGATCTTGTCGTATCGTAGCTCCTTAAAGAGAGCTTCACTAAAACCTCTCACTCCAAATTTTGTAGCGTTGTAGCCCGAAATTTGAGGGTTGCCCAGAAGACCTGCAACAGACGCGATATTGATGATGTGACAGTGATCCTGGTTCTCTTTCATCAGGGGCACGATGAGGCGCGTCAGGTAAAATATTCCATTTAAGTTTGTATTCACCATCGTGTCCCAATCTTCAACAGAGAGATCATCCACATTGCCAAATTTGGCCAGCCCTGCATTATTAACCAGAATGTCGGGAAGGTGATCTTCCGAAAACTGTTCCTTTACCCACTCTTCAAGATCTTTATGTTTTGTAACATCCATCTGCACAGGTATAAAATGCTCGCCCAATTTAGACTGAATCTCTTTCAGTTTATTTAATCGGCGGGCAAGGCCGTAAACGGTAGCACCTTTTTCTATCAGTTTATGAGCAAATGCAGTGCCGATTCCGCTGCTGGCACCGGTTACGATGGCTACTTTATTTTTTAATTCCATTAGGAAGGATCAATTTTTCGTTAAATTTGTTATTCGCTAATATAAAACATGAAAAGGATCAATCATTCCAAATACAAAAGAAAAGATGTCAATTTTATATCTCGATATCGGTAACTCTCACATTAAATTAGCTGAAAAAAAGGGAATAGAGTGGGAGATTATATATAAGGCATCAAATGGATCAGCAAAAAACATGGCTGAGGTGATTCAGGAGCGCCCTGATGCAGATATGGTTGTTATCAGTTCGGTTCGAAAAGATGTTCTAAACAGGATATTGGAGCTGCTTCGATTTATTGATGTGAAAGTATTGACGAATTCGCTTGTTGATCGGGTTAACATGGATTATAAAACACCGGATACACTTGGAATGGATCGATTTTTAACGTGTTATGGAGCTGTATCGGTGACAGACAACGATGTGATTTGTATAGATGCAGGTACGGCTTGCACGGTTGACTGGATGACAAGCGAGGGTGTTTACAGGGGAGGAGTGATCATGCCGGGCCTTAAACTATTCTATGAATCTATTAATAAACAGCTGCCTGAACTCCCGGCTGTAGATCATCATATACCTGATAACTGGCCCGGGAAATCAACTGAAGAAAGTGTTCAGTGGGGTACAGGAGGATCTTTTATTATGGCTATTCAGGGGTTTATCAAAAAATACATGGAGCATGTAGAAGGTGAAGCAGATATTTTTATAACCGGAGGAGATTCGCTCTTCATTGTTGATAACTTACAATCAGCACTAAAGATCCACCACCGGCCTTACCTGTTGTTTGATGGGATGGAGGTGTTTGGGAGAGATCTGAATGGTTGAAACTAGGAGGAGAGCTTGCCTTCAATTAATGCCGTTACCATTTCCAATGCGACTAAATTTTCTCCTCCTCTGGGTATGATGATATCTGCATACCGTTTACTCGGCTCTACAAACTCGAGGTGCATAGGGCGTACATACTTCTCATATTGATTGAGAACCCCATTCAGTTCTCGGCCACGCTCATTTATATCTCTCTGTAATCTCCTCAAAAGCCGAACGTCACCGTCTGTGTCCACAAAAATCTTGATATCCATAAGCTTTCTGAGTTTTGGCTCACTGAAAATCAAAATACCGTCTACAAGAATAATACGATGAGGCAGTGCAGAAATCGTTTTTTCTGATCGTGTGTGTTTTACAAAATCGTAAACCGGTATATCAACCTGATATCCGCTTCGCAATGCATCAAGATGGCGGATCATCAGTTCAGTTTCTAAAGAGGAGGGGTGGTCAAAGTTTTGTTTTGTTCTCTCTTCGAACGGCAAATGGCTTAAATCTCTGTAGTAGGAGTCGTGCTGAATCAGCAGAACTCTGTCGGTACCAATAGATTCGATTATTTTACTTACTACGGTGGTTTTCCCTGAACCACTGCCTCCGGCTACTCCAATGATTAACGGTTTGTCACTCGTTGCTTGCTTGCCGTTCTCCATTTGCTCTGATACTTCTGTCATATTCCAGTTTAAAATCTCTTATGGCTCTGAATATAGCACTTGCCATAATGGTTTGTCCATATTCGCTGTTTAAAAATCTTGCCTCAGACGGATTGGAGAGAAAACCGAGTTCAATTAACACTGCGGGGGTTGATGCGTGCCAAAGAGCTTCCAGTCCTGCCTGTTTTACGCCGCGAGATCGTCGCTGTGCACGATTTTTAAATTGGCTTTCAACCATGGAGGCTATTCTCTCACTGATGGCCAGGTTTCCGGTGTTAGTTAATTCATATACAAGAAGTTCTTCTTCACTCAGATCGAGTGATCCCGGCCCATTTTCGAGATCAACCACGCTGTTTTCGCGTTTCATTACTTCGAGTGCAGATTGACTCCGTGCCAGTCCGAGGAAAAAAGTCTCCGTTCCATGAGCAGACGGTGAGTTTGGAGCCGCATTCACATGTATGGAAACGAAAAGATCGCCCCTGTTACGGGTGGCGGTTAAACCTCTTTCGCTCAACGGGACAAAGGTGTCGTCTGTTCTGGTGTAAACCACTTTTACATCGGGAATATGCTCCTCAATATATTCACCGACTTTAAGGGTTACAGCAAGGGCAATATCTTTTTCATTAAGCCCCAGAGCCCTGTTTGTAGTACCGGGATCATGCCCTCCGTGGCCCGCATCAAGAATAATTACATTAAAGTCCATGTTGTCACGGATTCTTAAAAACGTATTATCCTCGTCTTCAATGTTATCGGAAAAAGGGCTAATATAGCCGTACAGTGACATATCGATCTCATCGGAGATGGCTGTTATACGGTCAATTTCTGATGATGAAACCCTTTCTAAAGCCAGAAGCAGATCTCTTCCGTTTTGATCAGGATAGGTTGAAGTTTTAAAATACTGTCCTGCACTAAGTGAGATTTCCACTCCCATACCTTCAGCAGCAGGATACAATTCAAAATCACTAAACGTACTTGATTCCGGCGGGTATGTGAAATTAAGCGTGTCGAGTTCCGGTGAGAAGAGCAGCATTTGAATCCGATCGGAGGAGGGCTGCGAAACCTTTACAGAATCAACCATTTCTGATAGGTGATGTCGAACAACAAAACCTTTTCCATCACTTCTTTCGGCGATGGAAATTCTATTCAATTCCTTTTGAGCATGGGATATCTCAACAGAAACGAACATTCCGATAGAAAAAATAAATAAGAAGGGAAGAAGAAAGGACCTCTTCATGTTGGTTTCCTTGTAAATTTTTTAGCAGCCTAAATGATATTTTAAAAGGTAACGAAAATTTTGTGTTTACTATAATAAATGCAAATTATGAATGAAGTTACATCTATTTTAAACACAATTGTTTTGTAATATTACAGAGAAGAGAACGAATGTTGATTCGAATCATTATAGAAAAGGATGAATAAAAATTATCCAGCAGTTACAGATCATCTGAAAAATCAGATCGGGGAACATTTTGAAAGTAAGCTTGAAGCTTTCAGAACAGAGTTCAGAAGTGAGCTACTATCTTGGTTTCAGGTTACTTACAAAGAGATTTTAAGTATCAAAAAAGATGATGAGTTTAGAAAAAAACGTGTTGTCGATACTCTGAATAAGAATATTACGGATCTGAAAAATATTGTAGATCACTACGACAAACAGAAATGGGCGGATCAGTGGATAGACCTGATAGATGGTTTAACCGAAGAGTTTCCTGAAACTGTCGTAGAGTATCAGTCAGAAGATCGTTTTCTCGCCGATGAGAGTGATTCAGTTACTTTAAAAGTTCTAAAGAGTTTTAAACGAGTTCTGAGAACGGTTTCTTCCCCTATTAAGCGAGACAAAAAAGGCTGGAAACAGGTGATCCAGTTAAGGAAGAGTGTTCGGTTACAACTGATCGTTCTATCCGGTTTACCGGATGAGCTTCTTTCCCATGAATTTCAGGTGCTCACAAAGTCTGCAGCAAAGCTTCTTGAAAAGGAACCTGAAAACCAGGATGAAAATCCCGAAAAGGAGTTGGAAGGATCAGCAGAAGATGCAGTAACTGATAAAAAAACTGCAGAGAACAAAGCGGAGACAGTTCTGACATTTCAGGTTGTTGAGCAGATAGAAGCTCACCTGCAGGAGGCCATTACATTGCTGAAAGACGTTGATGTTGGCGAAGATATCGGCAAGCGAGCTTTAAATGAGTGTTTTAACTTTTCGGTAAAAAGCGGAACTCTTGAAGAGAATCGCAACAGGCTGGAGCCGGATAATTACAATTCGGAAATTTCACGAAAAAATTCCGAGTTAAATGGAATTCAAAAAGATTGGAACACCTATCTGAGATCTCAGTATTCAGATTTTGCCATCCAGATAGAGATTGCACGGTTTGCATATCTGGTAGAGAGTACGAAAGATGAAATTCTGAATTTTACCCACACATTCTTCCGGGATTATGGTTATCTGCCACTCGAATCTGGAATTTCCAAAATTAAGGAGATTGCAGATATCCTGAAAGAACAGAAAACGGATGCACTACCTGTTAAGCTGGTTAATGAACTGCGAGAGAAAGTGAAAGTTGAAGTGTCAGACAAATTGATGGCTGAGATGGATCAGGAGGAGAGTCAGCAACACCTGATCAATCAAATACAGAGGTCAATCACTGATCTGCAGCTTGGATTTTATAATTTTACTGACACATTTGTGCTTGCTGAAAGCAGATCAGTGGTGGATGGTATTCCAAAAGTTGTTACTGATACGATTAGCTGGAAAAAACTGGCAACACGTTATGTAAAAGAGAATGCCTTAAGGGAGATGGACCCGGAAAAACGCCAGTGGGCAAGTTTTATTAAAGAAATTACTACAGAAACAGAAGAGGCGATTCAAATTGTAGACGTGAACCTTTTGACCGCTAAAGAGTCGGAGAAGGAGAAAGAAGAAGACCAGACTGTAATGGAGATCGCTATAGGTGGCACTGAGCGGTCTATTAATCAGTTGGAAACGATGATTAAAACCGTAAGAGAGAGGCAGAACGAATACGAGAATGTTGTTAAGGTAGTTTTCCCCCAAGCCATTCAAAATCTGGCTGACACCATGCTCTCCAGATCTTATACGGAACTGGAAATGCAGGATAAAGCTCTGCAGGTTAAAGCCAAAGCTTACAACTGGCAGGAACGCGCCCGGCGTGTATTCTACACTTTTTTGGATAAAGCGGAAGTTCTTCGCCGGTTTTTAACGCTTAAGTTCAGGGAGGGTAGAAAAATCGTTGGTCGCAATCTTGGATTTGAGTCTGAAGGATCGGTGAGTACAACGGAAAAAAGAAATCTTGCTGAATATCTGGCTAAAGTTGATGTACACAACAACTTTCCTTTTGTATATAAAAGGCTTTTCAATTTTGATTTCGACATAGATGAAAGATTTTACACTACACCGAAGGGTCTCTATACACATTTCGAACACTCGTTTGAAGATTGGAAACTGAATATCGATACCAACCTTTTGATTGCAGGCGAGAGAGGCAGTGGAAAATCGATTGCGTTGAATTTTTTAAAGAAAAAATTTCCACAAGATCAGAAAGTCATCAATGTTCAATTTGATAAAACCATCCGAACTGAAAAAGAACTGCTTACTATTTTATGTGATGCCTTGGGATTTGCTAAGACGGAAAACCGGGATGAGTTTATTGAAAAGATACAGAGAAAGCGTAGTCGATCAATTTTAGTTGTAGAGAACATTCACAATACTTTTGTGAGAAATATTCACGGTTTTGAAGCAATTGAGAGTTTTTGGGTGATCATGACTTCAACCCGCAATAAGCTATTCTGGATTGTAACATGTTCCGCTTTTGCATGGAGTTATTTTGAGAAGGTTTATGGTTCTGATCAATATTTTTCTCATATAACAAGAACCGATAATTTAGATCGTGAAGCGATAAAAAATGCCATCCTGACCCGCCATAAAGCTACCGGTTACGAACTAAAGTTTGAGCCCGGAACCGCTACACAAAAGAGCAGGGCATTTAAAAAGATCATGTCGGACGAAAAGGATGTTCAGGGTTATTTGAGAGAGCAGTATTTCGACAGGCTTGATAAAATTGCGGAGGGTAATTTATCGATTGCCATGATTTTCTGGATGCAATCTATTAAGGAGTTTGACGATAAATATGTTACGCAGCTCCCTACAGAAGTGGCCGATTTAGATAAACTGGAAGTACCCTCAAGGGATGTGCTGTTTACGCTTGCTGCACTTATTCTTCATCAGAACCTGAATGTTGAGGAGCTCTCTGTAGCACTTCATCAGGACTTATCAGATAGCAGGCTTATGCTCTCCCGTTTGAAAAGCAAAGGAATTGTACAGGAAACCGAAAACGGATTTATACTGAATCATCTTGTATACAGGCAGGTAGTGCGCCTGTTGAAGCGAAGAAATATAATTCATTAAGGCTGGGCTATGAAATTTAAAACTATCAAATTTATGTTGCCGGTTGTTATGGCGATCACTCTTTTTACAATAGTGGCGCCCGACACATTGATGGCAGATCTTGCAAATAGTGAATTATATCCGCTACAAAGTGAGCAGGTGGTTCAGGAGAGTGAGCAAGCAGCAGAGGCAGAACAGACTGTTGAAGAGGAGGTTACATCCGAAGCAGAGCAAACGGAAGAAGCTCAGAATGGTGAGGTGCCGGAAGAGCAGAGTGAGATAGCACAAATTCGAGAACTGATTTCATTCGGGAAGGTCTTTTATACCTTTCTGATTTTAATCATCACCTATTTCATCAATAAATATCTGACGCTGATATTAGAGAATTACTCAGAGAAAGCAACGAATTACAGACTCTTTATTAAGCGTCTTGCTCCTATCAGCAGGATCGTAATCTGGTCTTTTGCCATCTATATTGTTATTGCCGGAGTGATTGCCCCGCCTTTTGAAACAGTTGTTGCAATCGGAGCATCCGTAGGTATTGCGGTGGGTTTTGCGTCACAGGATATCCTGAAGAATATTTTTGGCGGCATTATTATAATTCTGGACCGCCCATTTCAGGTAGGCGATAAGATTCAGGTAGGCGACCACTATGGTGAGGTCATTAATATTGGGTTAAGATCGTGCAGAGTTGTTACGCCAGATGATTCAGTGGTGTCAATTCCCAATGCAGAGCTGATGAACCACGCCGTTTCTAACACCAACTCAAGTGCCCTGGACTGCCAGGTAGTGGCAGAAATTTATCTTCCTGCAACCGTGGATATTCAGCAGGTAAAAAAGATAGGTTATAAGGCTGTTTACGCTTCATCATACACTTTCCTGAATAAGCCGGTCGACATCATCGTACTTAATGAAGTTCACAACAGGTTTTTTGCTTATAAGCTGCGTGTAAAGGCGTATGTAGTGGATATTCGCTATGAGTTTCTCTTCAAAAGCGATTTAACGGAGATGATACTTGAGGAGTGTAACCGTTTGGGAATGGTACCGAATTTAGATCCTTCCGAAAAAATGGAATAGTATTACGGTGATTTAAACGTTCTCTTTAACTTCACCGGAATTCCAGGCATATAGGCCTTCACCGTGGCAGCGACCATCTTTAATGGTAAGTTCGGGCTCTGTTGCGAAATCAGCAGTTGAGAAGCTGTCTGATTGATCGTTCCTTTTCTCATCCAGTTCATTATATCTCGATACAAGCTTTTCCAGCTTCTCAAGATCAACAGATAGGGTTGAATAAACGAGATATCCCCATGGCCCGCCTGCTGGTTTAACACCGATGGGCATGATAGCACACTGTTCAATACTATCGGCTTTTGCTTCACCAACCAGCTCGTCAATTTCTTCAGCCACCTCCTCAATGGATGGATTTTCTGATGATTCGGCTTTTTCTGCAGCACAGGAGATCAAGAAAAACGAGCTGAGCAATATGGCTGCTATCAAATAGGTCATGTCCATATTTACTTATTGATTTTATTAAATTCCAGAATATCACCCGGATTCCATGCATGACCCTCTGTACCGTAGCAGCTTCCTTCCCGAAGCTCAATTTTAGGTTCTCTTGCCATATCGCAGGTTGAACCTCTTCCTTCCTCAACATTACGAATGCTATCCAGCTCAGTGTACCGCTTAACAAGCCGCTCCAGGTTTTGGGTGTCGCTCTGCTCCTCGGAGTAGACCAGGTAACCCCATGGACCTCCACACGGTTTGGTACCAATCGCAATGGTTTTACAGCTAGAGAGTGTTTCCGCCTCTGCATCCCCAACATTCATGTCAATAAGTTCTGCGACCTCATTGATTGTCAATTCTGAAAAATTTCCATCCAACTCCTCACATCCTGTAAAGAAGGAAATTGCGAAGAGTAACAATGCAAAAATCGAGAAATGTAGTTTGTACATATCGGAGAAATTAATGAACGCCTTTGTTTTAGGTACGATTGAGATCTTGAATTATTATACACTATTCATGGCGTTCTCTCAAACGCTATAAACTATTTCCTCTCTTGTATTTTTCTTACCGTAGCCGTTACCCAGCATCGCGGCAAGAAACTCATGGCTTTCGCCATGATCTTGTTCATCACTCCGTGCACGGCCACACGTTTTCCATTCACCATCGCTCTGTAACCATATTCAGCCACTTCAGCGGAGTCGGGCATGGGTAAACGGTCTACAAGCTTTGATTTTTGCATGTTAGCCGTCTCCTGAAATTCCGATTTTGTTGGACCGGGACAGAGAGCCGTAACGGTTACATTATGTTCTGCAACTTCATTGGCGAGGGCTTCACTAAATGCGAGCACATAGTGTTTGGTCGCATAGTAAACACTCATAAGCGGCCCGGGCTGGAAGGAAGCCGTGGATGCCACATTCATGATTCGTCCGTTTTTTCTCTGAATCATATCCGGAAGAAAAAGCCGCGTGAGATGAGTAAGCGATTTCATGTTCAGGTCGATCATGGTTGCGGTTTTCTCCCACTCGTTTTTTTGAAATAGCCCGTAATCACCGATTCCCGCGTTGTTGATCAGGATGTCGATATTGAGTTCTTCTTTTTGGCAAAAGTTGTAGAGCTGTTGCGGAGATTCGGGTTTGGCCAGATCCAGCGGTATAAAATGAACCCGGACGGAGTACTGATTTTCAAGTTCTTTCTTTAATTGATTCAGCCTCTCTTCTCGCCTTGCCGTCAATACTAAATTGATTCCGTTCCGGGCCATAACCCGAGCCAGTTCCAGCCCGATACCGCTGGAGGCTCCGGTAATAAGTGAAGTTTGCTGCATCTGATTAATCGCTCAGGGCCTTATATACGGCAACTGCAGAGAGCCCAACTAACAGCGAAGCAGACCCGAGAAGTAAGGCGATGTTGAGGTTTCTCTGCGCTCGTTTTGCCTTTTCAAGTTTATCGGCACCGATTCCTTTCTGTTCAATAAATCGTTCAAGTTCTTCTCTTGTCATGTCCTTGATTTTCATGGCGTATCACCAGTTATTTTTTTATTTATTTTTTCAAAGCTGATTAGTTATGTAATATCATAACATACAGTCACTTGTAAGAGTTCAACATATTCAATTTCAATAAAAGATTTTATGGCCGGTTACAGAGCTACAGTAGAGTGGAAAAGACTTGGCGCTAAGTTCATTGATCAAAAGTATCAGAGGGTTCATACGTGGACATTTGAAAATGGTTTAACGATGAAAGCTGCTGCTTCTCATCACATAGTACCTGAGTCTTATACTGATCTTTCAGTTATTGACCCTGAAGAGGCTTTCACGGCTTCAGTCGCAAGTTGCCATATGCTTTGGTTTCTCTCTTTGGCAGCCGGTAAAGGATTCTTGGTCAATGAGTATCTGGATCATTCAGAGGGGATACTGGAGAAGAACAGTGAGGGAAATTTGGCTATGACTAGAATAATCATAAGACCGGTTGTAATTTTTGATGCAGATCGTGCTCCCAATGAAACTGATTTCATCGAGCTGCATGAAAAAGCACATAAAAAGTGTTTTATAGCAAACTCGATAAAATCTGAAATTTTAATCAAACCAAAAATGAAAACGGATCCGGCTCTATGATTTTGATTCCAGTCCATTTACACCGGCAACTTTTAAGCATAAAAGCAGTGAAATTCCATAGCTGAGATGCATGATTACACCGGCAAGCAGTATTTTACCGGGAATCCAGGTGTCCATGTAAAACAGTCCAAATGAATCGCCGGCGGCTGATGATACAAGCGGACCAACGATCGCACCAGAAAAAATTGAAATCAAGATTCCAAAAATTATCCCCTGTACAATCCAGTTACCCGGGATTCGATCCTGCAAGAAAACGACCCAGAAAAGAGCCATTAATACACCGCCGATAATATAGGCGGTATTTGCCCAGGAGATAGAGTAGACTTCTTGTCCATGAACATGATTCAGACTCTGGTCTATCAGATAGGCGATGTCTATGGTGGGTAATCCAAGCCCTCCCTGAAGAAAAGAGACCATGGCCATGATAAAGGTTGCGATGAATCCCGAGATAACGGTGCGCCAAAAAGTACTTGAACTGATCATAAGTATCCTGTAAGTGTATAAGCCAATTAACGTTGCGATGATCTCTTTTTGAGATCACTCTTCTAAAGATGTCGAAATATTCACTTATCCCGAAATTCTTTTGTAGAGGATCTCTTTAAACAAACATGAAATTGCCACGGAAGTGCGTAACAGTAAGATTCGTGTTCTACACTTCCGTGACTCCGTGGAATCAATTTACAGTATAACTTATCCCTGAAACTCTTCCAGCTGGTTGGATAGTTTCTCCAGGTCAGTCTCGGCATCGGCCTTTTTCTGTTTCTCCTTTTCAACCACAGCTTCCGGCGCATTGTTAACAAATCCTTTGTTGGAGAGTTTTTTCTCAACACCTTTCAGGAAACCCTGCAGTCTGTCGATCTCTTTCTGGATTCGTTCGCGCTCTTTTTCAAGATCGATCAATCCTTCAAGCGGTATGTAAACTTCCGATCCATCCACAACCGATGCAGCAGATGCTTTCGGTTTGTCAGCATCCACATCAAAGGAAATTGACTCAACCGGTAGTAGTTTTCTGTAAACCCATTCAGCAGATTCAAGCTGTTCGGAAAGTTCTCCATTCTTCGGTTTAATAATTATGTTCAGCTCCGCTTTGGGAGATAGGTTCATCTCAGCCTGAATATTTCGAATGGATGAGATCTGAGCCTGTACGGTTTTGAAAAGCGATACGGATGCATCATACTCCTCATCTGAAGATTCGGGCCAGGAACTGATTGTCAGTGCATCTTCGGTTGAACGCTCCTGGATTCGCTGCCAGATCTCTTCAGTGATGAACGGCATGAACGGATGGAGCATCTTCATCAGCATCTCAAAAAAGCCGAGGGCCCTCTCCAGATTCTCTTTTGGCATGCTCTCGCCATACTGATCCGCTTTGCAAACTTCGATATACCAGTCGCAGAAATCATCCCAAACCAGCGAGTAGATCTTTTTCAGAGCTTCGTTCAGTCGATACTTGGAAAAGTCATCTTCCATCTCCCGCAGCGTGGTTTGGATTCGGCCCATTATCCACTTATCAGCTACGTTGTTGGGATCAATTTCAGTGGTTGGATTATACTCAACTCCCTTCTCCATATTCATGGTAAGGAATCGGTATGCGTTCCAGATCTTGTTGGAGAAGTTTCGTCCCTGTTCGCAGAGTGCTTCATCAAAAAGAAGGTCGTTGCCGGCAGGGGAGGCAAAGAGCATTCCCACGCGCGTTCCGTCGGCACCGTACTTCTCAATCAGTTTCAGCGGATCGGGTGAATTGCCGAGAGATTTGGACATTTTCCGGCGCTTTTCATCCCGAACAATTCCGTGATAGTAGACGTTGCTGAACGGCTTCTCATCGGTAAAGGCGTAGCCGGCCATAATCATCCGGGCAACCCAGAAAAACATGATTTCGGGCGCGGTTACCAGATCCTGAGTAGGGTAGTAGTACTCGAGTTCCTTATTTCCTTTTTTGTTTTTGATAAAATCGGGATCAAAAACGGACATTGGCCAGAGCCACGAGCTGAACCAGGTGTCGAGAACGTCTTCATCCTGACGAATTTCTGACTCTTTCAGATCACTGCGACCTGATTTCTTTCTCGCTTTTTCAAGTGCTTCTTCAGCCGTTCTGGCTATTACATACTCCTCCTCGCCATCACCGTAGTACCAGGCCGGGATTCGATGACCCCACCAGAGCTGACGAGAAATACACCAGTCTCGGATGTTCTCCATCCAGTGCTTGTAGCTGTTTTTGAACTTGGCGGGATGGAACTGAATTTCATCGTTCATCACGTTATCCAGTGCCGGCTTGCTCAGCTCATCCATTTTGCAGAACCACTGCAAAGAGAGTCGCGGCTCAATCACGGCATCGGTTCGTTCGGAGTACCCCACCTTGTTAGCCATCTCCTCTACTTTCACCAACAGCCCGGCGTCTTCCAGATCTTTGATGATCAGTTTTCGGGCTTCAAACCGATCTTTACCCACATAGTGTCCGGCAACTTCAGCTACCGTTCCGTCGGCATTAAGCATGTCGATAATTTCAAGGCCGTGCTTTATGCCAATCTCATAATCGTTCTGATCATGAGCCGGTGTAATCTTCAGGCAGCCTGAACCGTACTCTTTGTCTACATACTCATCAGTGATGATTTTTACTTCACGGTTTACCATCGGTATGATGGCGGATTTACCAACCAAGTGAGTGTATCGTTCATCATCCGGATTTACACAAACGGCCGTGTCAGCCAGGATAGTTTCGGGGCGGGTTGTGGCTATGGTGATGTACTCATCCGAATCTTTAATCGGGTAGCGTACGTGATAGAGTTTGGATTGAACTTCTTTGTGGATCACTTCTTCGTCACTGAGTGCGGTCTGAGCGGCCGGATCCCAATTCACCATTCGCTGCCCGCGGTAGATATTTCCGCGCTCGTACAGCTCAATAAAGCAGTCGATCACCGATTCGTAGAGCTCGTCTTCCAGTGTGAAGCGGGTGCGCTGCCAATCGCAGGATGCACCCAGCTTACGAAGCTGCTGCAGGATGATTCCGCCATGCTCATCGGTCCAGTCCCAGGCGTGTTTTAGAAATTCATCACGGGAAAGGTCGCTCTTTTTTATTCCTTTTTTTCGAAGCTTCTGTACAACTTTTGCTTCGGTGGCAATGGAAGCGTGATCTGTTCCGGGTACCCAGCAGGTGTTGTAGCCTTTCATTCGGGCACGACGTACCAAAACGTCCTGAATGGTGTTATTGAGCATATGGCCCATGTGTAATACGCCGGTCACATTAGGCGGCGGTATAACTACAGTAAATGATTCTCTTTCATCCGGCTCGGAGTGGAAATAGTTATTTTCCTCCCAGTAAGAGTACCATTTATCTTCTGTTTCGGATGGATCGTAATGCTTGGGGATATCTTGTAAATTGTCAGATGAACTCATAAAAAAATTTCATTCAGGTAAGCGTAGTTGTCTCAAAAAAAGAGGAATACAGAACTACGCATTCCGTATTCCATAATCGTTTTCAAAATCCCGGATCTACTTTACTCGCTTTAGTCTAACGCCGAAGTGTCCGTCGCATCCGTGGATATGTGGGAAAGTCTGGTAGGCATATCCATCTTCAACGAGTACTTCTTCGGGCAGAAATTCATCCAGTTTTTCAAGCTCGAAGTTGTCGTACTTCTCGAGGAATTTCTGAATCTGTTCCCAGTTCTCTTCCGGTTCCAGTGAGCAAGTACTGTACACGAGCCGTCCGCCGCGCTTCACATGATTGGCGGCTTCATCCAAAAGCTCTTCCTGTAATTTCACCGAGTTTTCGAGCTCCTCTTTGGTACGCTTCCATCTCAGATCAGCGCGTTTACTCAGTACACCGGTTCCGGTACATGGTGCATCAAGCAGAACTCCGTCAGCCAGTTTCAGATTCAATTCACGCACATCGTCCTGGCGGATCTTAATATTTTCTGCACGGCAGTTGAGTGCATTTTCGGCTAGCATTTCAAGTCTGCTGGGGTTGATGTCTACAGCGACAATAGTCCCTTCTGCATTCATCATATCCGACATAACAATACTCTTTGTTCCCGGCGCGGCACAGAGATCATAGATAGTTTCTCCGGGTTCAGGCTCTACAACGGTTGGAGCGAAGCCTGCCGCGATATCCTGCACAATACAAATTCCCTTATTGAGAAGATCTTTGGCAATAAACGGGGCAACACTTTCAACCTTAAAATATCCTGGAAGCCAGTCGCTCTCCTCAAATGGGATGTCGAGTTTCTCCATTCGGAGTTTAAAATTTTCAGTCTTTGTGCGAAGGTTATTTACACGCACATAGTAGTTTGGCCGCTGATTGTTGGCCTGCATCAACTGAAAAGCTTCACGCTCCCCAAAACGCTTCACCCAGCGCTCAACCATCCACTCGGGATGGGAGAAAGTAGTTGCGATTAATTTGGTTCTGTCTTCAAATGCCGGTTTAGGCAGGCTTTCTATATCTCTTTGGATGTTTCGCAGAATGGCATTGACTAAATCACCGGCCTTGGATCCCAGCTTCAGTTTTGCACTGTCTACGGCTTCATTGATGGCGGCATAGTCGGGTGTACCATCCATGAAAAGCATTTCGTACAGTCCGAGTCTGAGAATGTTTTTCAGAGAGGATTTCATCTCATCCAACGAGATGCTGGAAAATTCACCTATGATAAAGTCGAGATAGCTTCGCTTGCGTAAAATATTTTGAACATACTCACGAACCTGTGCCCGCTCTCTGGATTCGAGCTCATTGGCTACTGAATAGTCGAGGTTCTTTGTTTCATCAAATTTTTCAAGTAGTTCAATGCTGGCTAATCGCGCTGTTAGTTCCGTATCCAATGGTTTTTCCCGGTTTTATAAATTCAAATTTCAACAATTCGAAGCCGAATGTGGTCGGCGTGAGGTCGAATTTTAAAGAGTCTTAAAGATAGTAGATTGTGATACTTTTTGCTAATGGTTGATTTACCGAATGTCAGACAAATTGAATCCTTTGATATCAGACCGATCTTTGTAATTTCAGAGTAAGAAATAAGCTAACAGATCAATTATATGGACCTCTTTTCTCAATTTGAAATCTGGACCTTCTTTGCCGGGCTTGGAATTTTCCTGTTTGGAATGCACATGATGGAAGAGTCGATACGGATTTTAAGTGGTGCCGCCTTTAAATCCATTATTCGAAAATCTACCGGTACCCGATTAAAGGGGATTTTTAGCGGAATGTTCAGTACAGCAATTTTGCAGAGCAGTTCTGCCGTTTCGTTGATGGTGTTGGCATTTGTAGGTGCGGGAATTATGAATCTGATTCAGGCCATCTCGGTGATGATGGGGGCAAAAATTGGCACAACGGCCACAGCCTGGATTGTTGCAGTTTTTGGTTTCAAGTTCAACATTGAGGCTTTTTCTCTTCCTATGATTGGTATTGGGGGGCTGGGGATGATCGCACTGGCTAAATCACCCCGGTATGTTAATATCAGTAAGTTCCTAGTGGCTTTTGGGTTCCTATTCATGGGGCTGGACTATATGAAAACAAGTGTGGATGAAATTTCGAATGTGCTGGATCCGGCCATGTTCGAAGGATATGGGATACTTATCTATGCATTTGCCGGCCTCATTTTAACCGCAATCATGCAGAGCAGCTCGGCTACGATTGCTATTGTATTGACGATGTTGTTTAGCGGTGTGATCAGTTTCTCAGCCGGTGCTGCTATGGTTATCGGGGCAAATGTTGGCACAACGGTTACCGTAATGCTCGGGGCCATTGGTGGAATTCATACCAAAAAGCAGGCTGCTGTCAGTCAGTTACTGTTTACAACGGGAACAGCCGTGGTTACTCTCTTGTTATTGCCGGCTCTCACCTGGGTTGTATTAGATCTCTTTTCGTTTGATGAGAACCTTGTTCTGGGCCTGGCACTATTTCATACCATATTTAATGTAGGCGGCGTAATGCTATATTATCCGTTTATTCCTCAGCTGGCATCTCGGGTGGAGAAGTGGATACCGGAAAAGACAGTTTCATTAAGCAGCTATATTCATAAAACGGATCCCAAAATTGCTGAGGCCGGTGCAGTTGCTTTTAGAAAAGAGATTTCCTGCCAGCTTCAATTTACCCTCGATTTTTTACAGCCGATATTTAAACTTGGAGTGCCTTCTAAAAAACTAAATTATTCTGATCTGGAAAGGTATCATGCAGAAATCTTTGAATACTACTCGAGAATTGAAGCTGAAGAGTTGGATTCTAAAACATTCGAGAAGATGGACAAACTGCTGCGGGTCAGCAGGAGTTTAATGAACAGTGCCAAATATCTTTTTGATGCAAAAGATGAGCTGAGTTTACTTGAAAGTGAAACAGATGAAATACATCAAAAAGCATATCAAACAATTAAGGTTAGAATAAAATCTTTGATTTTAACCGGCAGGAAGGTTGAGGTTGAGATTACCGAAGGCAGTGAGTTGGAGATTCAGGCTGCAATCAACAAGCTCCATGAGCTGGTAGAGACTGGGGACAGAGAGTTTATACAGATGTGCTCTGCTGCTGTGAGTCGTCACGGTTTAAAAAAAGCGGAAATA
Source organism: Chitinophagaceae bacterium T5-Br10_B2g13 (assembly GCA_001564065.1). Taxonomy (GTDB): domain Bacteria; phylum Bacteroidota; class Rhodothermia; order Balneolales; family Balneolaceae; genus Rhodohalobacter. Next base: position 12,890 of record LKNA01000021.1, on the reverse strand, counting down.
ACATTTCTGCTTATGCTGAATCGAGTGGTAACGCAATCTTGCCGAATGATGGTGTTTGGAATGCGAACGCTTTCAGAGCCGGAAGGGGAGCTTCTCCAGAACTGATAAATGCATTTATCCGGGTGTGGGAATAAAATATTAATAGATACGATTGCACTTTGATTTTTGAGTAAGAAGTGGGTAACTTTTTGGGCTTTCAGGGGGAAGGTAAAAACCGATCATTTTTCGGCATGCCTCTACCGCTCGAAAGAAGAAGTAAAACAGTTTACAATACGCGTAAAGACATAAAAAACGATTATAATCGAATGAATAAAGGAACTGTAGCACAAGTTATTGGCCCCGTAGTAGACGTCGACTTTGGTAGGGGAGAGCTTCCCAAAGTTATGAGCGCACTCTACATTGAACGCGAAGATAAATCAAAACTCTATTTGGAGGTTGCTCAGCATCTTGGAGAAAGCAGAGTAAGAACCATTGCGATGGACTCCACAGACGGTCTTGTTCGAAACACCGACGTTATCGATACCGGAGGGCCTCTCTCAATGCCTGTTGGAGAAGATATTCGCGGGCGTCTTTTTAATGTTGTGGGCGAAGCTATTGACGGAATTGAACAGCCTGAAGGCAAAAGAAGCTATCCTATTCACCGAGAAGCTCCTAAGTTTGAAGATCTTGCTACAAGTACCGAGATGCTCGAAACAGGGATTAAGGTGATCGACCTTCTCTGTCCTTATGCGAAAGGGGGTAAAATTGGTCTTTTTGGTGGTGCCGGTGTAGGAAAAACGGTACTAATCCAGGAGCTGATTAATAACATTGCGAAGCAGCACGGTGGTCTTTCCGTATTTGCCGGTGTTGGTGAACGTACCCGTGAAGGTAACGACCTTCTTCGTGAGTTTCTTGAGTCTGGCGTAATTAAGTACGGAGACGAATTTATCGAATCGATGGAGAGAGGCGAATGGGATCTTTCCAAAGTAGACAAAGAGAAGCTGAAAGAGTCCCAGGCTACACTGGTATTCGGTCAGATGAACGAACCACCGGGAGCCCGTGCACGAGTGGCACTCTCCGGGCTGACGGTTGCGGAGTATTTCCGTGATGAGGTTTCAAAAGATATTCTGCTCTTTATCGATAACATTTTCCGATTTACACAAGCCGGTTCTGAGGTATCAGCGCTGTTGGGACGTATGCCGTCTGCGGTAGGTTACCAGCCAACCTTGGCCAGTGAGATGGGAGATCTTCAGGAGCGTATTACTTCAACCAAAGATGGGTCCATTACATCAGTTCAGGCGATTTATGTACCTGCCGATGACTTGACTGACCCTGCTCCGGCTACGACATTCTCTCACCTGGATGCTACAACCGTATTGAGCCGTGCATTAACACAGATCGGTATCTATCCGGCTGTGGATCCTCTCGATTCTACTTCCAGGATTCTGGATCCAAAAGTTGTGGGAGATGATCACTACGATACAGCTCAGGAAGTAAAAGAGATTCTCCAGAAGTACAAAGAACTTCAGGATATCATTGCTATTCTGGGTATGGACGAACTTTCTGATGAAGATAAGACGGTTGTAAGCCGTGCTCGTCGGGTACAGCGTTTCCTCAGTCAGCCATTCTTCGTAGCTGAACAGTTTACTGGCCAAAGCGGTGAGTATGTGAAGATTGATGACACCATTAAAGGATTTAAGATGATTCTTAACGGTGAACTGGATCATCTTCCAGAGAACTCTTTCCACTTGGTCGGAACAATTGAACAGGCTCAGGGGAAAGGTGAAAAACTGCTCGCTGAAGCTTAATCAAACCGGAGAATATCGTGTCTAAAACTTTTCAAGCGCAGATACTAACACCCGAAGGTTCACTTTTTGAAGGTGAAGTGGAGGGAGTTCAGGTTCCCGGAAAAAGCGGTAACTTTTTAATGCTCTTTAATCACGCTCCCATTGTGTCCACTCTTGGCGTGGGACCGGTGGTTATCAAAAAACCGGATAACAGCGAAATAGTCTATGCTGTGAACGGTGGTTTTGTGGAGATGAACGACAATCACATGACTCTTCTGGCAGAGAAAGCTGAAGAGTCTACGGAGATTAATGTTGAAGAGGCGAAGAAGTTACGCGAGGATGCGAAAGAGCGATTAAAAGATATGAAGAACGATCGCGAGAAAGCTGAAAAAGATCTGGCGATTGCAGAAAACAAACTGAAAATCGCTAAGTAGACTGAGATTATTTAAATAGATTGAACCCCGATTTGTGAAAGCAGATCGGGGTTTTTTTGTTTAAAATTTAACCGGCAGTCCAAATACTACTCGAACAGGCTCTCCATTAACTTTACCCGAGGTATATTGTGTTGAACGGATCGTGATCTCCATCAAATCCGAACATGAATTGGGCTCTTCAAGATTTGATTTCAAATTTGAAATAAGTCCCTGTTCATTTATCACAAATTGGTACAAAACCCGCTCACCTTTTATTTGATCACAATCTTCTGATGGGTTGTTTCTTACCGTTCTTGAAATTCGGTCCTGCAAATCTCTCATCCCGTTTATAATACGTGGAAACTCATCAACCATTACCCAGGTGTTTCTGTAATCGTCTTCATCGATCCAGGTGAAATTCTCAGCACTTTCAGGATTTTTATCAATAAATTGCGCCACAGTTGTTGGAACGGACGGCATATTAGAGCTGGTTTCAGGCGTTTTGCAAGCTGTACCAATTAGTAAAAGCAAGAAAACGAGAAGCGTAAATAGTTTCATAGAGGTAACCTTTTTTAGTAAAAATGAGATCCAGCTCGATTTCCAGGAATTATTTGAAACCGGAATATTTTAATTCCGTCAAATGTATCAAATTTCAGTTAGGCCTGAAATTTAAATTCACCATAGTATTGATTTACACAACTTTGAATATATTGTCACACTACAAACGTTAACAGAGATCCTTTTTAATTATGAGCAAAACTTTACTAACAAAAATTGTACTAACCCCTCTTCTCATTTTTGTGTTGATGGGTTGTGCTGCAACACAGCAATCTACAGCACCTGAAACCCAGCAGACAGAACAGGAAACAAAATCTGATCTTGAAAAAGCTGTTGAAAAAAGCATCGCCTACGAAGGTCTTTTTACGATCTATCAGGATACTACAGACGGATCAACCAAAATGGCTATCCAGAAAGATCAGCTCGACAAAGAGTTTATCTATTTTGGGCTTTCACAGGATGGTGTGCTTGAGGCCGGGCACTTTCGCGGAAGTTTCCGTGACAACAAAATCGTGAAAGTAAGACGCTATTTTGATAAAGTTGAATTTGTTCACGTCAACACCAGATACTACTTCGACGAAGAGAACCCGCTGAGCCGTGCTTCTGACGCAAACATTTCGGAAGCAGTTCTGTTTAGCGGAAAGATCGAAGTTGAAGATGAAGAAAATGGAGTTTTACTGATCAATTCGGATCCGCTCTTTTTAACTGAAAGTCTTCACCAGATAAAGCCAAGCCCGAGTCCATTCAGCAGACCCGGACAATTTTCTATTGGCAGTTTGAGCAGGGATAAGAATAAGTACGCCGCGATTAACAACTTTCCGAAAAATACAGATGTAATTGTGGAGTATATCTACGAATCACCATACCCAACCGGTTCGACCAGCGGGGCAGTTACTGACGGACGATCCGTAAAAATTTCCTACCAGCATACATTTATTGAAATGCCGGAAAATGATTATGAACCTCGTTTCGCTGATCCCCGTGTTGGTTACTTTACCACACAGATGGATGATCAAATCAGCACAAGCGCAACACCATACAGAGATTTAATTCACCGATGGAACCTGGTCAAAAAAGACCCTGAAGCTGCACTTTCTGAGCCTGTTGAGCCAATTGTTTGGTGGATAGAAAATACCACTCCATATGAATTCAGAGAAACCATTAAGGAGGCTACACTTGCCTGGAATGAGGCATTTGAAGCCGCCGGTTTTAGAAATGCAATCGAAGTAAAGATTCAGCCTGATGATGCTGATTGGAAAGCCGGAGATGTCAGATATAACGTACTTCGCTGGACGTCATCGCCGGTAGCGCCATTTGGCGGTTACGGACCAAGCTTTGTTAATCCTCGTACCGGCCAGATTCTCGGCGCAGATGTGATGCTGGAATGGGGATTTTTCAGAAACCGCTCATTCGAAGAGGATGTGTTGGCTGAAGGGCTATCTGCAGTATCAAACATTTACGAAGCAATGGACGAGCAGTACTGCTCTTTTGGAAATCATATGCAGCAGAACAATCAGTTTGGTATGAGCGCGCTGAGCTTGATGGATGCACCCGAAGAGGATCTCGAAGGTTTTCAAAAGGAAGCACTGACGATGCTGATTCTTCATGAAGTTGGTCATACACTTGGCCTGAACCACAACATGCAAGCCAGTACCCTGCATTCACCGGAAGATATTCATGATATGGAACTGGCAAATACCATCGGACTCACCGGTTCTGTAATGGATTACTCCTCCGTTAATGTAAACAGCGAAAGGGATAATCAGGGACGATACTACGATATCAAGCCGGGGCCTTATGATGTATGGGCTATTGAATTTGGTTACAAACCGGAACTTGATGACGAGAGCCTTAGAAATGAAGTTCTTTCTAGATCTACCGAACCAGAACTGGCTTTCGGAAACGATGCCGACGACATGAGAAGTCCGGGCAAAGCGATCGATCCACGAGTAATGGTAGGTGATATGTCATCCGATCCGGTTGCTTACGGTGTGGAAAGGATTGAACTGTCCCGCGAATTGATGGACGGTTTGCTGGAGAAATTTGGCACTCGAGAGGGACAATCGTACCAGGAACTTCGAAATGCATACATGTCACTGATGGGGCAGAAGCGTACACAAACAGGTGTGATTTCCCGTCAGATAGGTGGCGTATATCGCGACCGGGCATTTATCGGACAGGAGGGAGGCGATATACCATTCCGCCCTGTACCTGCAGAGAAACAGAAGGAGGCGATGACTTATCTGAATCAATATCTGTTTGCACCGAACGCTTTCAACGGATCTCATGAGGTGTACAACTATCTTCAGATTCAAAGACGCGGATTTAACTTTTTCAGCATGTCTGAAGACCCCAAGATTCATGATATGGCACTTTCCATGCAGTCAAATGTATTGAACCACCTGATGCATCCAAATACGTTAAAGAGAATCACCGATTCCAGAACGTATGGAAACACATATACGGTAGCTGAAGTTATGAGGGATTTAACGGCAGCGTCGTTTAATGCAGACGCGAGAGGAAACGTTAATACGTTCAGGCAGAACCTGCAGATAGAGTATGTAAACCGTTTGGTTGCAATGCTCGAAAGTGACAGCCACGACTACATAGCCAAGTCAGCGGCGCTTTACAATCTTCAAAACATACGTTCTATGATGGATAATAAAGGATCTGTTAATGAAGAGACCAGAGCACATGTTGCACACATCAAAATAGCTATTGATAAGGCACTGGATTAAAATATAAGCCGAAAGAAGTGCTGAAAAGCCCCGCAGAAATGTGGGGCTTTTCTTTTTAAAGCTCTTTTACGAAGTGGGAGTTGATTCGGTTGAAGCCTACCTTTTCAAGGTATTCATTATGCTCTTCGTTACCTGTAGGAGTCACGATTTTCTGTACCCCGTCTTTTTTAAGTTCTTCTCTGTTTTTTTCGAACAGGAACCTGCCGATTTTAAAATCCCGGTAGCTTGGAATTACAAAATCGAGATCCATTTCAAGAGTTCCGTCGTCCTTAATATTGCCTATAATCAAACCGGCCGGAACCATATCACTTAAAACAAAAACAACATAGTTGTAGGATTTTTCGAAAGAGAACTCAGGCTGATAGGTTTTGATGTGATCGCGGTAGAATTCCAGGAATTTAGTAAGGTAGTTACTCTCTTCGGTTGAGCGGAGTAGCTGAAAATATTGATCGTCCCTGTAAATTTTAACCAGGTAGTACACATTTACGAAAACAATAAATGCATTCATCAATGCCACCGGCCAGGCATCAATCAGAATTCCATAAATAGTGAATGTGAGCGATCCAAGCAGATTAATAATTCGAAGTTTGACGATGGCACTCATCATCAGGGAGATAGCTACCAGAAGCGATGCGAGGTAACCAATGATTTCATAAATGACAGCTTCTTCCATAATCAGTTCTGTTTATTGTCTTGAATGTTTTTCTAAAATGATTGTTCGTTCACCAAAAATTTCCAGCTTTGCACTGTAGTGATCTGCCATCCACTGGAATGTCTTCTCTGTGTAGAATGTAACATGGGTATCGTCTTTACGATAGTGCCAGTCGTAGAACTCATCAAGAGAGGGAACTATCTTAGTCATGATACCCAAATATCCGCCCGGTTTCAGGCAGCTCCATAGCAAATCAAACTCTTCCCTCGGCTTGAAAAGATGTTCGGCAGTTTCTGTAGTGGTTATAAAATCGTAGGAATGATCAAAGACAGACTTATCGGATGCATAAAAAGGGTCGTAAATATTCATCCTGTGGCCTTGCTCTTCAAACATCACACTTAGCGTAGGACCGGGACCCGATCCAAAATCAAGGCCCAAGCTGTTTGATTTCAACTTTTTACTTAGAGGCGCAAACAGCTGGCTTAAAAAGTTTCTGTACATTTCGTCAGCAGGATCATTCTCATGCAAATCGTACCGGCTTTTTTCTTCATCCGGATCAAGACGCTGACCGGGTTTCACGTAGATCAGATCACAATGATTACAGTGTATGTAGTCGTAACCGTCGGCCGTGTAAAAGTCTTCAATATCCTGAGAATTGCACAAAATGCATTGGGTCATTTCATATGATATAGTTCAAAATTCGAGGGATGGAAATTAAGGGTAGGAGTTCATGAAGTCGAATTTTATTTGTTGAATGAACGATTTTTCAACGTTTAACTTTATGATTGTCAACGGATTGATTAGAATGAAAGAAACGGATCATATAACTAAACCAAGTATCATGAAAAAGTTTTCGATATCAATATTAACACTAGTTTTGACAGCTTTTGCAATTTCTTGCACAGCTGTTGAAGAGAATGAAGTAAGTGAAGCTAGCGACGAGTGGGAAACGCTCGAACAGAGAACCCAATACAAAGATATAAAAGTTACAAAAGCGGCAACAGGATTTGAAAGGCCTTGGGCTGTCGCTTTTTTGCCTGATGGAAAAATGCTGGTTACCGAGCGTCCGGGCAGATTAACTATTGTTGAAGATGGAGAAATCACCCATGTTGAAGGGACTCCGGAGGTTCGCGCTGTGAGCCAGGGAGGGATGCTGGATGTTGTACTTCATCCTGATTATGAAGAAAACGGGTGGATCTATCTAACTTATTCGAAAGGGAATGAAGATGATAATACAGCAACTGCACTTGTAAGAGGCAGGCTTGACGGAAACAACTTTATTGATATGGAGGAGCTGTTTGTGCAAAACAGATACTCATCGCCGGGGCGTCACTATGGCTCTAGACTAGCCTGGGATAATCAGGGATATCTTTACATGAGTATCGGAGATCGTGGAAGTGAGCCGCCAAGGGCACAAGATCTGTCTGATCATGCCGGAACGCTTCTCAGGTTGAACGACGATGGCACCGTGCCCGATGATAATCCTTTTGTAAACGATCCTGATGCCGCTAATGAGATCTTTTCGTATGGACACAGAAATATTCAGGGAATGATCATCAACCCGGACAACAATGAAATTTGGGTTACTGAGCACGGCCCGAGAGGCGGTGATGAGTTGAATCTTGTTGAAGCCGGTGAAAATTACGGCTGGCCCGATGCGAGCCTGGGACGCAGTTACAGAGACGAGACTCAATTTCATGAAGGAACTGTAGCCAGATCTATTGAAGGCATGGTAGACCCTGTATATGAATTTCTGCCAACGCTTGCTCCATCCGGTCTGGCACTTGTCTCATCCGAACATTTTGAGGAGTGGAATGGAAATCTATTGGCCGGAGGCCTGAGAGCCGAACGAATTCGCAGACTGTTAATCGAAGATCATACTGTTCTGCATGATGAAGAAATTCTCTATAACGAGCTTGGAAGAATCAGAGATGTAAGACAAGGTCCGGACGGCTATATTTACGTTCTGAATGACGGGGATCCCGGTACACTTTTCAGAATTGAGCCTAACGAAGGAGATGAGTAGAATCTGCAGGTTAACCTTTTAACCTGAGCTCGATTCTTAAATAATGACTTCAAGGATTCCCTTTAAAAAAACCCTCTTAATCTCCCCTTGTCAGGGGAGACTTCTTTCTTAGATATTGAAAAAATTATTAATCGAATTGAGGTTTTTATAGTAACCGGTGACTCTTTATTGAGCACCGGTTTTTTTATTGGAATAGTTTCGTAATAAGAGGTTACAGCTTGTTAGTAGTTAAAGCGTGTTCCAGAAGCTGTTCCATAGTCAAAAACTTCAACACTTTTTCGTTAGTTGCTTCAAGATCAACCTTTGGCGCAACTCCGGCTTCATAAGCCTCTTTCCATCTAAGGGCGCACAAACACCACTTATCGCCGGATTTCAGCCCGGGAAAATTGTATTTCGGCATGGATGTTTTTAATGGATTTCCCATCTCCATCGAGAAATCAAGAAACTCATCTGTCATAACAGCACAGACCAGATGCCTGCCATGATCCTGTGGACCTGTATGGCAGCAGCCGTCCCGATAAAACCCGGTTAACGGATCTTTGCTGCACTCTTTAAGGGGCTGACCAAAAACGTTTTGTGCTGATTTTTTCATCTACTTTTCCAGAAAAGTTAATGTTGAGCTCTCAAGATCAAGTGACCGGTAAAAGCACGATTTTCTAAATACACTCTCTTCATTTTTTGTGTGACAAACACCATCGCCTTCCAGTCGCACTTTATAGATGAAAGCGTCCTGATCGCAATCAACTAATATTTCATCGATCCAAATCGTATTGCCGGATGTTTCACCTTTTACCCAGATCTCATTTCGACTGGTACTCCAGAAAGTCGCTTTTTTAGATTTAATCGTATGGCTGACGGCCTCTTTGTTCACAGATGCGATCATTAAAATATCTCCGGATGAAGATTCCTGAACCACCACCGGAAGGAGTCCGCCTCGCTTTTCAAATTGAGGGTTAAATTCTGAAGTTTCTTCTATTTCTGATTTGGATTGAGACATATTTATTTCTTCTGTTTACCCCAGGTTTGATACTCCCCGGATTGATCTTTCCTGCCATCAGGCACTTCTCTTAAGGGTTCACACTCCATGAGTGTATCATGTAACTGTTTAGGCAACCGCTGATACCAGCCTGTTCCCTCCGTTTTCCATTCAGCCATTTTATCCGTCACATCTTTTACAATTTTTGCAGGATTTCCAACAACAACTTTTCGATCCGGGATCTCAATTCCCTCTTTGATGAACGCCAATGCTCCAACGATACACTCTTTGCCAACAGTGACGTTATCCATGATTACCGCATTCATTCCAACAAGCGTGTTTTCACCGATAGTGGCGCCATGAATGATCGCTCCGTGGCCAATATGTGCAGCTTTGTGAAGTGTTACGGTTACTCCGGGGAACATATGGATGGTGCAGTTTTCCTGAACATTGCTGCCATCTTTTATCACAATTTTACCCCAGTCGCCCCGGATGGCAGCTCCCGGGCCGATGTACACATCTTTTCCGATAATTACATTTCCGGTTACGGCCGCCTGAGGATGGACAAAGGCAGTTTCATGAACAACCGGTCTGTAACCGTCAAATTCGTAGATCATTTGAACAGATTTGTGATTTGAAAAAAAACCTGTCAGCGTGCCGAAAGCAATCGGTACCTGACAGCGTTTTTTAAAAAGTTCAAGGTCTTAGAATCACGCTGACAGGACCACGAGAAAAAGCGTGGACGCTGTCAGGTGAAATGTCTGTCAGTGCTCGTCGGCTGACGAACCCAACAATATCTCAGCGTACTCGGCGCCTTTGCGGTGAATCAATCGTTTCCTTTCGGAGTAAATGACTGAATGCCTGTAATTTCTCTACCAAGGATTAGTCCATGAATATCGTAAGTTCCTTCGTAGGTGTTTACAGACTCCAGGTTCACCATATGATGAATCACACGATACTCACCCGTAATCCCGTTTCCACCGTGCATGTCACGCGCTACACGGGCAATATCGAGCGCTTTGCCTACATTGTTTCGTTTTGCGAGAGAAGTCATCGCATGGTGATCGCGGCCTTCATCCTTCAGCTTGCCGAGGCGAAGTGCTAACAACTGCATGGATGTGATTTCGGTCAGCATATTAGCCAGCTTGGTTTGCGGTAACTGATTGGCTGCAATCGGATGGCCAAATTGCTTACGGTCCAGTACATACTGTCGCGCTTTTTGATAACAAAACTCTGCAGCTCCAACGGCTCCCCAGGCGATTCCGTAACGAGCGCTGTTCAGGCACATGAATGGCCCTTTCAGACCGCGGATATCCGGGAATACATTTTCATCGGGTACAAACACATCTTCAAAAACCATCTCACCGGTTGAGGAGGCGCGTAGACTCATTTTGTGTTTGGTGACGGGGCAGGAGTAACCGTCCATCCCTTTTTCAACGATAAAGCCGCGGATAACCGGCTTGTCATCTTTGTGTTCTTTAGCTTTTGCCCAAACTATGCCAACATCAGAAATAGGGGAGTTGGTGATCCACATTTTTGCACCATTCAGAATCCAGCCGCCGTCTGTTTTTACAGCGGTTGTGACCATCGATCCGGGATCTGAACCGTGATCGGGTTCTGTTAATCCAAAACAACCAATAATTTCACCGGAAGCGAGACGCGGAAGAAAACGTTCTTTCTGCTCCTCTGTACCGAATTGTGAAATCGGATACATCACCAGGGAAGACTGAACTGACATGAAAGATCTGTAACCGGAATCAACTCGCTCCACTTCCCGTGCCACAAGGCCATATGCGGTTTGACTAGCACCAACCCCTCCATACTTCGGGTCAGTGGTTGCACCGAGCAGGCCGAGATCGCCCATCTCTTTGGCGATATCCATATCAAAAATTTCTTCCTGGTTACCTTTGAGTGCGCGGGGCTCAAGTTTGGTCTGTGCATACTCCCGAGCTGTTTCCATGATCATTTTGTCATCTTCATTCAGCTCCGATTCGAAGAGATACGCGTCGTCTATGTTGAATTGTGAATTTCCCATGTTGGTAGATGATTAAAGTCTGAAATTATATTCTATATGCTATTCAATGTAATGAATTCAGTGTGTCAAATCATCTTAAAAGTTTATTTTTGAGAGATATTTTTAAACCTGCCTCGATGGATGCCATGTAACTTGACTGATATTTTTTTGACATAAATGGTAAAGGACAAATTGGAAAGAGTGATCAATATTTTGGAAAAAAAATAATAACGTTTATTTCATCCTCAATGAGTCAAATTTATAATAATTCAATGTTTATGAAGAGTTTACTACTGATCTTCCCGCTTACCATTTCATTCTTTTTTATGGCAGCCTGTGAAATTGAACAGCCGCAGCAATCGACTGAAGCTTCAGAGGATAGCCAGAGTGAGAGTAGTCAGCCCCCGAGAAATCCATTGGAACCGACTGAGGCTATTCAATTGGTCTATCTCGGATCTGCGGGGTGTAACTTCTGTACAGATGAAGAGACGATTGAAAAGATTAACTTTATCAAAAACAGGTTGGAAGAGGTAGCCGACCATCTGGGGTATCAGATATGGTTTTCAGGAATTGCAGCGGACGAAGATCCGGTTGTCGGCTATGAGCTTTTAAAAAAGACCTGACCATACAATGAAGTTAATACCGATGCTTACTACTATAACTGGGGACATATGGAGTACGTTTGGGGTGAGGGTGAATTTGCCGGACCAGGTTTAGTGCCACAGATGTTGATCAATCGATCTACCTACAGAATTGAGGCTGCAGGCATGTCAATAGGCAACGCATTAAGGGAAGAGCAGCTGATTCAAAGATATACCGGAGCGCAGGATATTACACAACTGTATGAAGTGCTGAGTGAAGAGGATATGGATGGTATCGCTGAAAAGCTGGAGCTCATAAACTTATTGGATTAGAGAATGAAGGTTCTGTTTTTGATTCCTCCTTTTTTTGTACTTCTGATGTTCGCATGCGGGCATCCTGAAGAGCAGTCGAGAGTAGTTTTACACCCGGATTATAATCTGGCTCCTTATGCAGAAGCAGATTATCAATGGATCTCAAAAGAGCGTGATCTGTCAGAGTTTTCAGAAGAGCTGCCCGATCAGGTAGAAACTCTTCAGCGATTTATACGTGCGAATAACCAAGATAATATTGAAGACATCCCTGTGATGCTTCGCAATTCGTGGGGTGCAAAATCTGTTAGCATTGGCGACAGGTTGATATTTTTGCACGTAGCCAGTGATCAACTGCTCGAATATGATATGAGTGAACAGAGATTATCAGAAGTTGCACCTTTTGGCAGGGGGCCCGGAGATATTGCCTATGCAAATGAACTCGTTCTTGACCAGGGGCATTTAATCATACCCAGGGAAGATCATCAACTCACCCTTTTCGATTGTAATGTAAAGCCCTGTGAATATTTGAATACGATTCCAATCGACAAGCAGGGCAAGTCGTTTGCAGCCATGAATGACCATTTTGCGGTCATGGGTGGTGCGATTGGGGGAATTGTTGATGACAATATTTCGATTTACAATGCTGATGGTGAAAAGCAGCACTCTTTTGGAGAGACTTATCAAACGAATGATCTCTACCTATACAGTACAATGGTACAGGGAGTAATTAACCTGAGTTCGATTCTTAATCAGGGAAAATAATGAAGATAAATCGCTGTAAGTACTGAATAAAAGTGTCGGATAAGTCACGGTATAGTGTTATATTAAGTTAAGCAATAACAACAATATAACAT
>LKNA01000254.1 GCA_001564065.1 Chitinophagaceae bacterium T5-Br10_B2g13 | reverse complement strand
TGGCAAACTTCCTTTCAAATCTACTCGCTGGTCTGGCCGCCTATTCATTCTTTCCCAAAAAGCCAGCCATTAAATACGATCCCGTCCATTCGAGCCAATTGAGCATGATTTAGAATCGAACTCAGGTGTGTAGAATACTTCAAAATTTTTTTTGCCCCATTCAATGATACTGCAAAAGAATATGTACCATAATGTCTTCCGGATTTGTCTAATCTATTGGAGTACTTTCTCGGGTACTTGTTCTCAAAAGCCTTTGTGTTATGTTTTATTAAAAGTTTGGATAAGTTAGAAATTATAAGATTCTTTACTTTTTGTTTGAATTCAACTGGCTTAGTATTTCCCCAATATCCAAAGTATAATATATCCCAATTATCAGGTAATTCATGAAGGGCTTGTTTGATATAATTACTTTTAGATTTATCAAAAAGTACATCGTCTTCTAAAATTAAGGTACTTTCATAATGATTTTTAACAATGTCTTTGTACACAAGGTTCTTAGATAATGCACTGCCAATTTTCGCCAAAGGCATATCTTTGGGAGCTCTGCCATTTTTTGTTAATATAAGCTGTGTTAAACCGGAGTGGTACAAATTTTCAGCCTCCAATTGGTTTAATTCTAATTCCATACCCTCGACTCCCCAAAATAGTTCATAATTAAGCCCCTTGAGATTCTGCCTGAGAAGTAAATGCCTTTCCTTGCACCTTTTCAAGGTGATTACATATATATGGTCAAAATAACTGTTTAAAGTTTCAAAAAATTGATTCCCCATTGTAAATATCTGTTTTGTAATTTATTAAAAATATATTGATGATGTGATTTCTTTGCTAAATATCTGTAATTATGACATTCACTGTTTAAGAATTAAAAGTGCTGAAGTAAATTGCCCATATTATAAGCTTACCAAAACTAAATATTAATTATTTTGCTTTAACATTATATGCTTAAACTTGGAATAATTACCTTTCAGGATGGGTTTAACAGGGGTGCTTGTGACTTTTATCCAATGATCAGGTGGGAAAATGAATTGAGGAATAAAAATATTGAGATCAAATTTTTTAGATGTCATAAGAATAATAAGTTATTACAATCGGATATTGTCGCGATAGACAGTCGCTATTATCGAGAGCTTACATTGCTTCAGAAAAAATATTCAGACTTGGGCTTCATTATTAATAAAATTACACGCTTTAGGTCTAATGATATAAAAGTGGTACTGTTTGATAACGATGACAGCTCGGGGGGGAGGCAGTGGGACTTGATTCAGTATGTAGATATTCTGGTTAAGAAGCAGGTATTAAAAAATCGTGAATACTATACCTTGGATAATGGATTATACAATTATAAACCATTCGTAAAATCATACGGATTAGACATACCAGAGCATAGACATACTGAATATAAACCGTGCCCACCTAATCAGCTCCATAAAATTAAATTAGGGTGGAATATTGGGATGAAGGATTACCGATATTTTCCATTTAGCAAGTATTATCCAGTTGGTACAAGCAGGTTATTTAACAATCTATATAAGCTGCCTGAATTTACAAAACCTTCATATAATCGCACTATCGATTCAAGTTTCAGAGGGGAGATCAAAAAAGAAGACCAGATCTACTCATATCAGCGAAACAGAGTAATAGAGTTATTCAAGAAAAAGGATAGCCCTAAATTAAAGTCAGGTGAAATCATAGCTAAACGGGATTACATGGAAGAGATGAAGAATTCTAAAGTAACTGTAAGCCCTTATGGTTGGGGAGAAGTGTGTTACAGAGATTTTGAATCAATATTGAATGGCTCATTACTTGTTAAGCCAAATATGGATCATATCGATACCTATCCAAACATCTATAAAAAAAATAAAACGTATATCCCAATCCGGTGGGATATGAAGGATTTGGACACAACGCTTTCGGATGTCTTAAAGAACTACAACGATTACATACATATCATTGAAAATGCCCAAAATGATTATAAAAGAGCTTTAACTGACTCGGGCAGTTTTGTGAAACATCTTCTTTCAATTCTTGACATTAAAGAATAGACTAATTTTAAATTTGAAAATCGTAAAGCTTCGAATGATAATCGATGTATTACATCTGGATGGATTTATTTAATTTTAGGAAAACCGCTTAAAAGCAACCTAAATAAAATCTAACTGCATTTTCCGGGCTAAACCTGTACAATTTACACTGCTGCGGAGATGCAGAAGAAATCGGAACAGTTGATAAATCAAGAAAACAGATGATCGGAGAAATCAGGAGCACGCTTGCCCGGCACGCAACCAACATTCGCGGATGGCGGACAAACCGTAACATTGTGGTAATAGAGTCGGACGACTGGGGAAGCACCTGCATGCCCTCCACGGAAACGTTCCGGAAACTGGCAGGGATGGGGATTGGGGTGGATAAATGCCCTTACGCTACTAATGACGCGCTTGCGTCTGAACAGGACCTGGAAGATCTTTTCTCGGTACTGACCGGGGTTAAAGATGCAAACGGCGCACATCCCTCCATTACGGCAAATACGGTAATGATGAACCCCGACTACACCCGGATTCGCAACTCCGGGTTCAGGGAGTATGCTGGTGAACCTTTCACAGAGGCGTTAAAAAGATACCCCGAGCACGCCCGTTCCTTCACTCTTTGGGGGCAGGGCATATCACAAGGAATTTTTTACCCCCAGTTCCATGGCAGAGAACATCTGAACGTGAGGCGCTGGATGAAGTTACTGCAGAACCCCGACTCCGTGTACCGTACCGTATTTGAAGAAAAGATGTTCTGGCCCGGGAGCGCCGAAACAAAAGAGGGTGATTTGAGCATTCGTGCAGCATTTGATACAGACGATCTTTCAGAACTGGATCACCACCGGGAAATTTTACGCGACGGCCTGCGGCAGTTTGAGAAGCTGTTCGGCTACAAATCTGAAAGCTTCATCGCCCCCAATTTTGTCTGCCATCCTGATCTGTACGAGACACTTGCTGAAAACGGTGTGAAGGTTATCCAGGGGATGAAGTATCAAAAACTTCCTGTTGCCGGAAACAATAAACGAGAGATGATTCGCAGAATCCAGGGGCAAATGAACGAGCTGAGTCAGATAAACCTGCTAAGAAACTGCGTTTTTGAACCGTCGCAAAAACCGGAAAACCACGACAGTGTTGGCGAGTGTTTGAAAGGGATTGAAAATGCTTTTTTCTGGAAAAAACCAGCGGTGATTACGGCTCACCGCCTCAACTTCATCGGGTACATCCACCCGGAAAACAGAGAGAAAAACCTTGCTCAATTCCGCGAGCTGCTGTCACAAATGCTGAAGCGGTGGCCCGATATTGAATTCATGACCAGCGTGGAACTGGGCAATCTAATCCGCAGCGACAATACCGGGTAGTGCTATATTGCCGGTCTGCCCTGCCCCCCCCAACAGTTGAGCCCTGTCATCACGCCTGCCCCGGGGAGTAAAACACAGGGGCTTTTCCTGTGTGGAGTCGAGAGAACTCCCTGTTACCGGTACTAATTTATACATGCTTCTGATGACTCCTGCCCAGCAAAAGGAGATGTCTCCATGCGTTCACCGCCATTCGGCGGATCACTTAGTCGACATGACAGGGGTGTTGGTGGAAAGAGGCGCGGCGCATACGTGTACTGTGTAGAACCAAGTAACTGGCAGCGCCGCGAGGAGCAAATTTGGATTGAGTGGCGTAAGACAAAATGTTGCATGGTTGGGATACTGATACGCCGCCCTGCCCCCCCAATGGCGACTTGTCATCATGCCTGCCCCGGGCTTGTCCCGGGGAGCACACGAGCGGAGCGAGTATGTCGATAGATCTCCCTGTTATAGGTATAAGCTTAAACAAAGCATTAAATAGTTCTTTCCCAGAACAGGGCTCATCTTTTGAACGCGTCAGCGAAATGTTTCGACTTCGGTCCGCAAAAGAACGGACCTTCGCTCAACATGACAGGGGCGTTGTATAATAGAGGCGCGGCGCATAAGTGTATTGTGTAGAACCAGGCTACTACCGCGCCGCGAGGGTGAGTTCTGTGTTGAACGGTGTAAGACAGAATGTTGCATAGTTGGGATACTGATACGCCGTGCTGTCATCCCAAGACGACTTGTCATCTCGCCTGCCCCTTGGGGGACTAAATGAGCGGAGCGAATGCATGGAGAGATCTCCTTGTTCTGGGGACTGGCTTAAACAAAACTTTAAATAGTTCTTTCCCAGAACAGGGCTCATCTTTTGAACGCGTCAGCGAAATGTTTCCCCCAGGGGATGCTTGCAGCGCGACTTCGGTCCGCAAAAGAACGGACCTTCGCTCAACATGACAGGGGCGTTGTATAATAGAGGCGCGGCGCATACGTGTATTGTGTAGAACCAGGCTACTACCGCGCCGCGAGGGTGAGTTCTGTATTGAACGGTGTAAGACAGCAGTGCAGTTCAGGGGCACCGACAACTCTGGGTTGTTCTAAGCCTTGAGGCGCGAGGCAGGAGCCACGCGCTACGTTTAACCTGCCGGTTTTTTTACCGGTACCGGCGGATGCCGGGGCACCTTTCAAGTGCTTTTCAGGTGCCGGTGAACGCCGTGGATCCATCAACTTGTGACTGCGGAATTTAAACATTCAACACCTTCACCCCCTCCCCCTCTCCCTCTCCCTCCCTCACTCATTCACTCTAACGCTCTCAGATTGGAGCATTATAATTTGTGCCTCTGTCTATCTAAGTGCTATAATACCTGCCAAAATCAGAAACAGGGTATAGCTGAATTTCATCATCTATTGGTCAGTTGGTGGTTCATTTAAGTTTCGTGATGCATTATTGCCTTAAAAAAATGAAGGATTAATGGGTTCAAAAAGACGCTTACTATTTTTAATGCCATCCCTCAGGGGAGGAGGAGCGGAACGGACGCTGATCAATCTGCTGCATAAAATTGATCCGGCCAGGTACAATGTGGATCTTATCGTGGTCTCCAAAAAGGGACCCTATGTTGAGCAGGTGCCAGAGTATGTAAACATATCCTATTTATACCAAAATGATTACATAGCCAGAATTT
The DNA here is from genome assembly GCA_001564065.1 of Chitinophagaceae bacterium T5-Br10_B2g13. Classification (GTDB taxonomy): domain Bacteria; phylum Bacteroidota; class Rhodothermia; order Balneolales; family Balneolaceae; genus Rhodohalobacter. Next base: position 68 of record LKNA01000254.1, on the reverse strand, counting down.
TAATGTATCTGCATAGTAAATTCAGGCTAATGTGGTTTTTTGAGAAGAAGATGAAAAAAATTGAGAAG
>LKNA01000253.1 GCA_001564065.1 Chitinophagaceae bacterium T5-Br10_B2g13 | reverse complement strand
CTTTGATTATGGAAAATATTAAGAATCTAAATAGAGAAACTATTAAAGAGGCAATATCTGTAATTAAGAATAATCCAAAAAAAAGAAATGGTAGAGAGTCAACAACCTATGATCTAAAGTTTGAAGGGGAGTTCTTTCCTCCAATTTTAGTTCTATCTGAGGCAAATAAACTCGCAGGTGGGGAGGAATTAACTCTTAACGATTTTAATAATAGTACGGATAAAGCTTTTGCAATTTTAAAAGATTTAAACTTTGAGATAAATCCAAAAAATAAGCGCTCTAAAGTTCAAGAAAATTTAATCTCTGAATACAAAGAAATAATTAAAAATGATCAGAATAAGGATGAGCTTTATAAATGGAAATTGATTAAGGAGTTTCAGGAAAAGTGGAATATTGATGCAATTGATTTTTCGGGAATGCTTAGGGGTATCAATTTTAGTAATCTTGTTGATTATCGAAGTCTATTTTTCGTCAACTCTGCTGATAAATACCCTGAAGAAGCTCGAAAATTATTCAAAATGCTTTATAATGAAGAAATCCCCTTAAAAAAGAGAATTTCTGATTTTGGAGAAAGAGCTGAACAATTGGTTCATAATGTTGATCCTGATAAAGGAGCATTTCAGGACGAAAGGACTATTGCAACTTATCTAACATTTAAATACCCGGATAAATATTCATTCTATAAATACAGTATTTATTCTGATTTCATAGGCTTATTAGATATCGAAAAAAAAGGAGCCGGTGCTAGATATATACATTATCTATCGCTCATAGAAGATTTTATAGATGACTATATAAATAATGACGATGAACTAATAGAATTGTCAAGAAGTACTTTAACTGAAGACTGTTTTGTTGATGATAATTATAACATCCTGGCTCAGGATATTTTATTTAGGACTACTCAACAAAACCACGTCCGTAAAAATGAAAGTGAAAATTCATTTAATTTTGAACCCGATAAAAATAATGTCTGGATTGAAAAGACAATAGTTAAAAATAGGGCTGATAGAGAAACTGGTGATTATAGGTTAGGAAAAAGATTATGGTCACCGATTAGAGATGCAAGAGGTGCTGATATATATAAAAATATGCGAAATGTAGAAAAAGGTGATTTAATACTACATTTGACAGATAATGAAGGTATCACTGGGGTGTCTATTGCTTCAAGTCAAGCGAAAGAAGGCACTGGTGTAAAGGGTACTGACTGGGAAGGAGATGCATACATAGTTGAACTCGAAAATTTTACACCTATCGAAAAAATTGATCGAGATAGAATTTTAAATAAAAAAAATAAACAAGTTTTAGACTCAATAAGAGAAGAAAATGATGTTTTTTATAACGTGAATTTGAATTTACGACAGGGTGCTTATTTAACCGAATGCCCATTAATACTTCTGAAGATTATCAACAGTGAGTACAGGTTAATGACAGAAAGACAATTACCTTTTTTAGAATTTAAAAAATCGCCACAAACTGGATTTGAAATGGATGGATTCATCAGTAGTGCAATTGAAGGTAATCTGATTTTTTCAACGGACTTGATTACAAGGTTTTCGAATGCTTTACTAACTAAACCTTTCATAATTCTAACAGGCCTTTCAGGGTCCGGTAAAACAAAACTAGCACAAGCATTTGCTAAGTGGATTGTTGAAGAAGACAAACAATTGAATTTAGTGCCTGTGGGTGCTGACTGGACCAATCGCGAACCTCTTCTTGGTTATCCTAATGCGTTAGAAGATGGCAAATACGTATTGCCGGAAAGTGGCGTGCTACAGCTTATCCTAAGCGCAAAAGATGACCCATATCGTCCCTATTTCCTTATTTTAGATGAGATGAACCTGAGTCATGTAGAGCGCTATTTTGCAGATTTTTTGAGTGCTATTGAATCAGAAGAAGAAATTAAATTGCATTCCGGTGATGATGGTGACCTATGGGATGGTGTTCCGCCAACTATAAAAATTCCTAAAAACCTTTTCATAATCGGCACAGTCAATATAGATGAAACTACCTATATGTTCAGTCCCAAAGTGCTGGACCGGGCAAATGTAATTGAGTTTCGCGTGAGTAAACAGGAAATGAAATCCTTTTTGGAAGCACCGGCTGATGTGAATCTGGCTGAACTGGAAGGCAAGGGAGCCGGCATGGCAAAAGATTTTGTAGATATTGCAATTAGTACAGCGGAAGATTATTCAGAGAAAAACGATTTGACCGAGGAACTTTTGGAATTTTTTGACGAGTTAACGGATGTAGGAGCTGAATTTGGCTACCGCACTGCTTTTGAAATTAATCGATTTGCAAGTCTTGCTGAACAGCTGGCTGATGACTGGGAGTTTGAACAAATTATGGATGCAGCCATTTCTCAGAAACTGCTCCCAAAGCTTCACGGCTCCCGGCGCAAACTGGAAAATGTATTATTTAAGCTGGGGCAGCTTTGTATCACAGAAGGAGACGCAGAAGAACTACTCAAAAAACCTGACTCTATTGACTGGGAAAACAATGTGAAATATCCTATTTCACTTGAAAAAATAGTACGCATGCATAAAGGCCTTATAGAAAATGGCTTTACTAGTTTTGCAGAAGCTTAATTCATGAATAATGAAGTAAACATACTATTAGAATTAGATTCCGGCCTTCCAGTCAGTGTGCATATTGTTGGAGAATACGAAAACAGCATTCAGCAAATTCCTGAAGCTGAAGCTTTGGAAAATCTCGAAGCTTCAATACAAATTATCGAAGGATATAGTTATGAGTTTGAAGTTGATAGCCCTTACTCACTGAAATCAGAAGCTGGTGTGGTGACTGCTTCCAAACTGAACAGATCACAGGGCAGAATAACACCAGGTATTTATGTAGGAACCCTCCCCATATTTATTATCAATGAGGAAGATGAGGAAGCTGGATCATTTGAGCTGGAGGTGCTTTCACGAAAAACAGACTACAGAACCGAGTATCGGTTTATGCTGGAAACCATTACTGAAAAGTGTACCGATCTTCTGATGCAGTATACATCTCCGGCAAATCAGCCTTTTGATATTGACCACGATAATGATCCTCAGACGTTATATCAGCGCTTTGCTTTCTTAAAATCTGTTTTGGACTCAGAGGAATTTTGGATGGCTGTTCATAGAGTTACTACTAATCCGGTTACCGCCTGGATGCAAACAGAAGAACACCGTGATATTCGGTCTGTCAGAAGAATGAATCGAAATGTAGTTCGGCAGTTTGCCGGAGCCGCGAACAGAGTTCCGCTTCCAGAAAATCATGTACTTAGAAAACACATGGATTCTGTCCCTGAAAAAGTAATTACCCGCGGTAAAGTGGATACGGTGGATACACCAGAAAACCGGTTCATAAAATATGCCCTTGAAACCTTTAAAAATCTGTGCAGTGATTTCAAGAATAATTCAAAAGACAATGCCCGGTTACATAAAGAGGCTCGATTTTTAGAGGAAGAATTAGAAGAATCATTGAATCACGCCATCTATCAAAAAATCAGCCGTCCGTCAACACTCCCGTTAAATAGTCCGGTTTTACAAAGAAAAGAAGGGTACCGTGAAATACTGCGTGTTTGGCTGATGATCAATCTGGCTGCCCGCTTAACCTGGAAAGGCGGCGAAGATGTTTATGAAGGAGGCAAAAGAGATGTTGCCACACTTTATGAATACTGGCTGTTCTTCAAATTAACAGATCTTTTGGAAGACTTATTTGAAATTCAGGCTCTGACTCCGGACAGAATGATTGAAGAAACAGCTGATAAACTCGGGTTGAAATTAAAACAAGGCAAATATCTGCCTTTGGAAGGGGTTTATGAAACCGGAAACCGAAAATTACACGTACAGTTTTCATTCAATAAAACATTCAGCGGAGATAATAAGTATCCAAAAGGGGGCAGCTGGACGAGATCGATGCGACCTGATTATACTCTTAGTATTTGGCCCGAGGAGATTAATTATGATGAAGCCGAAGAACAGGAACTTATTGTTCATCTTCATTTCGATGCCAAGTACAAAGTTGACAATCTTTCCAGTTTATTTGGGTCTGATGATAATGAACTGGATGAAGATGAAAAGAATGATTATTTAAATGAGGAAAAAAAAGAGCAAAACCAGGGTACTTTTAAGAGAGCTGATCTTTTAAAAATGCACGCCTATAAAGATGCTATCAGAAGAACCGCTGGGGCATACATTTTGTATCCGGGCGATGAAGTAAAAGATGACTGGAAAGGTTTTCACGAAATTGTACCCGGTCTTGGTGCTTTTACCATGAAGCCGAATCGAGAAAACGATGGAAGTTCTGAACTAAGAATTTTTCTGAAAGATGTGATTCAGCATTTCCTGAATCGGACTTCACAGCGAGAAAAACTCTCCAGCAGTATTAATAAAATTCATAGTGAGTCAACGCCTTATGAGTTTAAAAAAGAAGTGCCTGAATTTTTGGATAATAAAAAGCTTATTCCAGATGAAGTATTTGTGGTAGTAGGTTATTACAATAGTGAGAACCATTTGGATTGGATCATGGAAAACTTGCTATACAATGTTCGGTATAATACCGGCCGCGGAGGCGTAAAATTAACGGAAAAAGTTGTTTCGGCATCATATCTATTATTACGAGGTCCGAAAAGTATGAAAACGGATCAAATATATAAGTTAAAAGAAGGCGGGCCTGTTATTTACAGCTCTAAGGAACTTATTGCTATGGGATATCCAAGGGGAGAAAAACCGTATAGCTACCTGGTTTACAATATTGAAAGATCAGCTAGTGAGGATTTTAAGCAGCGAAAATGGGATGTGAGAAAAGTGAAAGGGTACGTTGCTTCAAGGGCTAAATCTACAAAACCACTTTTTGTATTACTTTCAAACCTAATGGAAGCCGAAATATGAAGTGTTTAGAAATAGAAATGATTGATTGCCAATACCTCACTCCAAATAAAACCATTGAAACTCTTCGGGTTTCAAACGGAGGAAAGCAAATTGAGATTTTCGTTTACAACTACAAAGGTCAGTCTTTTCGGGCCTTTTCATCAAAGAAGAAGTTGGATGATTTTTGGCAGGGAAAAGCTGATGAAGATCATCATTTTCAATCTGAGCAAGAGCTGGATGATTGGTTAAACGGTGTATTCGTAGGGTAACCGGAATATTT
>LKNA01000020.1 GCA_001564065.1 Chitinophagaceae bacterium T5-Br10_B2g13 | reverse complement strand
CGTTTTCTGAAGTTTCTTCAAAAATAGCTGTTCGCGTAGAGATATCAATTGCGCGAAGTGCTTTATTAAAATGATTGTTAATTCCGCGCTCTTCAATTAATGGTGTAACTGCTGCTTCAACTCTGGGAACTCCTGGAAATAGTGAGGGCCTTGTTGAGTAGAAATGAACGTCAACCTGATCTCTTTTCCCTTCATTTCTCCATAAATCTTCTGACAGCCAGGTTATTTTTTGAGGTGCTCCGCCACACTTAACATACCCTACAGGATAGTTAAATACCGCGTTTCCCCCTTCGAACTGAGTGGCCAGCTTTCTGTACTTCTCACTAGATTCAAGATCGTAGATATTTGCAACATAGTCTGTTTTGAGCGCTTCCCGTAAATTTTCGATAGAATCGAGGTTCATATCCACGCCCAATCCTACAATCAGGTAATCATAATTAACGATATCTCCCCCTCTGGTTACCAAACGGTTTCGCTCAGGTTCAAATGCTTCTACATAGTCTTTAACCCATTTCATTCCTGATATGAACAGGGATTCCTGATCGAAGAGTACATCTTTGCGATCATACACGCCCGCACCAACCAGTGTATAACCCGGCTGATAGTGGTGCTCTTCCCTCGGCTCAATAATTGTTATATCCGCGTTCGGCACAGCTCTAAGTAATCTGGCAGCAACAGTTAAACCTCCTATACTTCCTCCTGCAACTACTATCTTAGCTTGCTTTACTTTATCTGCCTCAGATGAGGAGATCTGCAGACTTTTTCGATATCCCAAGAAACCGGCACCACCGCCAACCATAATACCGCCGGCCCCATAGCCAATATATTTTAGTGCTTGTTTTCTACTGATCCCATTTTTTTCCCCCTGATCTTTTGGATTTTGGTCAGTTTTTCCTTCTGTGTTGTGGTTATTGATATTCTCTTCCATGATTTAAAGATTATTCCATAAAGACGACTGATTAATAATTATGAGACCGATTTGTTCATTCGAAAATCAGCCTCATAATCGTTTAAACTATAACTACTCAGGCACCCGGTATCGGAAGTGGTAAAATGGTTAAACTCCAGAGTGCAAACATGGTCAACAATGCTGTAGAAACAAATACTGTTGCCCACACTTTCTGGCTTGCCAACGACGGTGTGGTTGCAGCGCCTCCATTAAACTTCACAATTAATTCAATAATCAGAAGAATCGTAGTAGCAGCTGCAGACATCATGCAGAATGGGCATATTGCTCCAATTACAAAAAATTGTAGGTATACAAAACCCATAGAAGCCAGAAATCCAAAAGCTGTTATAGGAAGCAAAATCTTTTCTACGGTTTCATTTTTAGTGGTTAACCAAATTGAGCCTAAAGCAATCATTACGATATAGTAAATGGCTCCTATAGCTGCAAGAGGTACCGGACCAACGTAAGCCCACTCACTGGTGATTACCAGCATTGGACCTGCCAGCTCAGCTGTTGCGGGAATAATGGGGATTACCCAAAAGTGAATAGCGGTTAAAATTATACTGGCAACCCAGCCAAGCATAGCTGTAAATATAAATGCACCTAATAATCTGTTCATTTTTACTGATTTTTGATTTTTATAGATTTTATTTGATATAAATATTCGTTTGTTACGGAACCCTTTTTTTGGAATTAGACGGTATTTAGAAACCGGTCTTACATTGAACCGTTAACTTTCTTCATTGATATGATATGCACTCTCTAAAATTCAACCCACAAATCCACAGCGTGAGAAAAGTCACTTTTATAACCTAATTTATTTATTGATATTTATACACTTACGGGAAGGTGAATTTTTAATTCCAAAAAATCTTAGTAACCATTGTTACATATCAAAAAGGGCTTATTGAGAGTAAAAGGTCATTTTATCTTTTTCTGTAACCATAGATGTTTATCATTACCCTCCCCCCTTTCGCTTTTTTATCTAGAAAGTGGAATCTTTAAGCGCCATTAAAATGTTACCTTGAAAACTTTTACGGATCTCTACCGTATAGACGATTTAAAAAAGAACCCAGATCAGACCAAATCGATACTTTGAAAAAATCGATAATACTATTCATCATTATTATCAGTACGATTATCCAACCGGTACTCTCACAGGACAGAGCATCTGTAAACGGATATATCACGGACAACCAAACCGGTGAAACACTACTTTCAGCGAACGTTGCGCTGTTGGAAATTAACCGCGGAACGTCATCCAATACATCAGGTTACTACTCCATTACCAATATTCCGCCGGGCACTTATACGTTAGTTGCTACATTTATCGGTTATCAGCGATTTGATAAAGAGATTACTCTTGAAGCCGGAGAAAATCTCCGTGAAAATATTGAATTAATACCCCAGGGCTTTGAGCTCGATGAACTGGTGGTAGAATCTGAAACTGAAAGAGAAGCACAGAGAAATATTGGCCGAGCGGAGATATCTACAGAATTAATTAAAGAAGTCCCGGCCATTATCGAACCGGATGTTTTCCGATCCATTCAGCTCCTGCCGGGGGTAAAAGCAGCCTCTGATTTTTCAAGTGGACTTTACATTCGAGGCGGAGGCCCAGATCAGACTCTTATTCTGCTGGATGAAACGACCGTTTACAATCCTACTCACTTTTTTGGATTCTTTTCAACATTTAACCCCGATGCGGTAAAAGATGTGAGGCTTTACAAAGGAGGTTATCCCGCTGAGTTTGGAGGCAGGCTGGGTTCCGTACTTACTGTATTTAATAAAGATGGCAACAGAAACGAAACCACCGGTACTGTAAGCCTTGGACTCTTAGCATCACGCGCCTCAGTTGAGGGCCCCTATTCCCGTGGATCTTGGATGATTGCCGTGAGAAGATCAACTTTAGAGCCTGTTTTGGCCGTTCTGAGACAAACCGTGGATAATGTACCCGATCTTTTTTACTTCTATGATATAAATGGAAAATTAAATTTCGACGCCACCGACGATGACCGCTTTTCGATCGCATTTTATGCCGGTAACGACAATGTGTCTCTCCCCTTTCAGGAAGACGCAACAATACGGCTGAATTATGGCAATCAAACCGTAAGTACCAAGTGGCGGCGCATCATCTCCGATCAGCTCTTTAGTTCGGTCACCGCAACCGGTTCGCGATATTTCAACCAGCCCGGCTTCCGCATTGGAGGCACACCCTTCGAGAGTGACAATAAAATTTACGACTTCTCTTTAAAGGGAGATTTAGAGTATTTGCCGAACGAAAGAAATACAGTTTCTACCGGTCTTTGGACCGGAATTTTAACGCTCAGTTATGCCGACCGATTTGATAATCAACCCACATTTTCAAATCGAATTCAGTCGACCTATTTATCGGCATATGTTCAAAATGAGTGGCGGCCCAATGCCCGGTGGATTGTAAATGGAGGCCTGAGGCTGAATACCTTTGCAGAGGGCAATTACTACAGGTTAGAGCCTCGTATTTCAATTGAAAACCGGTCCTTTTCAAATATCCGGTTTCAAGCCGCTTATGGCCGCTATTACCAATATTTAACACTCATTACCAATGAGGCTTTTTCAGGGTTTGATATCTGGCTTACCTCAGATGATGGGGTCCCTCCTTCCTATGGTGATCAATTTGTTTTTGGGGCAAAAACCATCCCTTTTGAAGGTTACGGACTTGACGTGGAGATCTACTTCCGAACCATGCGAGACCTCTTTGAATTTGACCCATTTGTAAATGATGCTGCCGGTTTGGATTATCCCGATCTTTTCAGATTTGGCGAAGGGTACGCTTACGGCGCAGAGATCTTTTTTGAAAAACAGACCGGTCGCTACACAGGTTTTATCGGATATACGTACGGAATTACCCAACGTAAATTCCCGGGGTTCAATAATGAAATCCTGGATGACCCGCTAAGAGGAAGATTTTACCCTCCAAAATATGATCGCACACACGATATAAATTTTGTAAGCACCTTTAAATTATCAGACCGGTGGAGTTTTTCAACAGTCTTTAATTTTGCATCCGGTCAGCCATATACGGAACCTCTTGGAAGAACGCAGCTTACCGGAGTACCGTGGGGAAGCAGCGATAGAGATATTTTCACTATTGGTAAACTAAATGCATCCCGTTTACCATCTTATCATCGGCTGGACTTCTCGTTTAGCAGAAAAGGCAGGTTTTTTAATCTGGGAGATGCCGAGTGGCAGTTCCAGGTTATCAATGCCTATTCGAGAAGGAATATCTGGTTTTATAACTACGATTTTGATGAGAATCCTGTTAAACGACAGGATGTTCAACTGCTACCGGTAATACCATCTGTTTCTTACACTGTAGATTTTTAACTGATATGAAAAAGATATTTTCAACAACACTTGTATTGTTTACAGCCTTCATTCTGTTCAGCTGCGACAGCTATGATCAAGACGATTACCGGGAATACATCGTCGTGGAAGGGTATGCAGTGGCCGGAGAACTTCTGCCCGATATTCGTATCAGCACCACAACCCCTGCAAATGCTGAATACAGTTTCGAGGATAATGTGATCCGGAATGCCATCGTCCTGGTTTCGCTTCTGGATGATAATGGAGAGGTGGAAGAAGTTTTTGAGTATGTAGAATCGTTTGAAGAACGTGGAATTTACATGCCGATCGTTCAGTCCTATCGGGTTGAAGCGCGCAGAACCTACAAGCTGGATATTGTGTTTACTGATCGTGACGATCAAATCTCTGCAGTAACAACCGTACCGGATCAGGTCGCGGTTGTTAATGAAATACCTGAATCAGTAGTGTATCAGAGTGAAAATCAACTGGAGATCGTTTTAGCAGAACCACAGCAGACAAGAGATCAAAATGTGTTTGTATTTAACACCATTTCACTTGAACCGGCCATTGAGAACTTAACTCCATTTTACCTGAGCATCGTAGAAGATGAAGACGATGTCGATATCAGCGAATATGTCAGAAATTCCTCGGGACTTATCAACGAGGGAAATTTTGATCCGCTACCTGACGGAACCATACTGCTCCGCTTTCCATGGATTGGTGTAGCCTTTTATGGTGATAATCTGGTAGTTACACTCTCTGTAGATAAAAACCTTTCAGATGTTATACGATCACAGGATGTACAGTTAGGCGGCTCTACACTGTCGCCGGGTGAAATTCCTAACCTGATTTATAATATTGAAGGAGGTATTGGTGTATTCGGAAGTATGACCGCCGATACAGTTCGCACAAGTTTCAGCAGGCCGTTCTGAAAAATAAAAACTTACCACTCCTATAGCGGATTGAGTCCCTTTTCTATTTTTTCGTGATCAATTTTTTCGAGATATTTAAACGCTAAACTTCAAGCTCATAGAATTCTCATGATTGTACCTATTGCAAGTGATCACGCCGGTTACGAAGCCAAAGAAAAAGCTAAAAAAATCCTTGAAAAATTAGGCCACACACCTGTTGATTTTGGAACCCACTCCCCCGATTCAGTGGATTACCCCGACTACGCCATTCAGGTATCGGAAAAAGTAAATTCAGGTGAACATCAGTTTGGTGTTCTCATCTGCGGAAGCGGGCAAGGCATGTGCATGACTGCAAACAAATTCCCCAATGTACGCGGTGGTCTGGTTTACAGTGATCTTACTGCAAAACTGACCCGACAGCACAACAACGCAAATATTCTATGCCTGCCGGGCCGTGAGCTGTCTGATGAAGCATTGGAAAGTGTTATTAAAGTTTGGTTCGAAACGGAATTTGAAGGCGGCAGACACGACAGACGTGTAAAAAAAATTCACTCATTAACTGACAAGAAATAGATCATGGATTCATTGAAAAACCAGGATCCGGAACTTTACGGATTCCTTGAAAAAGAAACAGAGCGTCAGAATTACAATTTTGAACTCATCGCGTCAGAAAATTTTGCATCTCAGGCCACTATTTCAGCTATGGGATCAGTTCTTACTAATAAGTACGCTGAAGGCTATCCAGGAAAGCGATATTACGGCGGTTGTGAATTTGTTGATGAAGTGGAAGATCTGGCCCGGGAACGAGCTAAAAAACTTTACGGAGCAGACTGGGTTAATGTTCAGCCTCATTCGGGCGCATCTGCAAATGCAGCAGTTTATCTGGCTATGATGAAACCCGGTGAAACTCTGCTTGGTCTTGATCTAGCTCATGGCGGACACCTTACACACGGCTCCCCTGTCAACTTCTCCGGTATAACTTATAACGCTGAGTTTTACGGAGTTGAAAAAGAGACCGGCCGTATCAATATGGATAAGGTCCGGGAAAAGGCAAAAAAGGTAAATCCAAAAATGATCTCTATCGGTGCAAGTGCCTATACTCGGGATTTTGACTACAAGGCATTCCGTGATATTGCAGATGAAGTTGGAGCCATACTATGGATGGACATGGCGCACACAGCAGGTCTTATTGCTGCAAATGAACTGAATGATCCGCTGCCGGTTTGTGATGTGGTTACAACTACTACGCACAAAACTCTGCGTGGTCCCCGGGGTGGTATGATACTGCTCGGTAACGACGGTGCGAACACACTCGGTGTAGTTGCGCGAAAATCCGGACGAACCAAGAACTGGAGTGAAGTACTCGATTCTGCTGTATTCCCGGGAAGCCAGGGCGGTCCTCTGATGCACGTAATAGCTGCAAAAGCTGTCGCGTTTGGAGAGGCTCTTCAACCGGAATTCAAAGAGTATCAGCAACAGGTAAAAGCCAACGCTAAAGTGATGGCCGAAGAGTTTCTCAATTTAGGTTACGACTTGGTAAGCGGCGGTACCGATAATCATTTAATCCTCGTAGACCTTCGCAGCAAGGGGTTAACCGGTAAAGTTGCTGAAGAGGCACTGGACGAAGCCGGAATTACCGTAAACAAGAATATGGTTCCTTTCGATACAGAAAGCCCCTTTGTTACATCCGGAATTAGAATCGGAACTCCTGCCCTCACTACCCGCGGCTTTAAAGAAGATGAATTCAGATCGGTTGTAAAACTGATTGATGAAGTACTTCAAAAACCTGAAGATGAATCAAACAGAGTAAAGGTGAAACAGAAAGTGCGCGAAATGTGTGAGAAATTTCCACTTTACGATTTCATTATCGCCTAGTATGATCAACTTCACGAAGCGCAAGGTTTCACATTTCGAAAATAGATACTCCTGATGAGCGAACAAGAAGGCAGTAGCAAGCGGGGTATCATGGGTAAAATTTTACCCAAGGCGAAGCCTCCCAAAGAAGATCTGACAAACAGTATGTCCTTTCTGGATCACCTGGAAGAGCTAAGGTGGAGAATCCTGAAGGGCCTCGTCGGTGTTCTATTTGGAGTGATTATTGCATTCATTTTTCGTGAATTTATCATAAGAGAATTTATCCTTGGCCCGGCCAGAGCTGATTTTTTCATGTATCAGATCATGCCAATTAATGCCGTTGACCTCTCTTTAATTTCCAGGAGGTTGCCCGGACAGTTTTTTACCTATTGGGGAACACTCATTATTACCGGCGGGATTATTGGCTCACCCATTTTGATTTACCAGCTCTGGGCATTTGTTGAACCGGCACTGGAGACGGGAGAAAAGATAAAAACGTTTCTGAACGCAATGTTTATCAATTTTTTCTTCCTTCTGGGAATCTCATTCGGATACTTTATCCTGGTTCCGTTTGCCGTACAGTTCTTTACACAGTTTATCATAGACACCGTTATCAGTAACGAGTTCGATATCAACGAATACTTTACATCCGTGGCAATGTGGACGCTTGCCTGCGGAATCATCTTTCAAATTCCGGTAGTAAGTTATTATCTCTCTAAAGTTGGGCTGTTAACTCCGGAAACCATGCGGGCCTACAGGCGCCACGCCATTATAGCAGTTATGATTGTTGCTGCTTTTCTAACTCCGCCCGATCCCGTTTCGCAGTTGATGATTGCCATTCCGCTGCTTTTACTCTATCAGTTTGCCATCTTTTTAAGTAAAATTGCAAATAAACAGCGAAAACGAGCGTTAGAAGAAGCGTTCAAAGAATCGAATTAAGCAGTTTAATGATTCATGAAAACCCGTTACCTTTCAGGCCGGTAAGATCAATTACAATAAATCTTTGAAAAAAACTTAAATGCAGTTTACCTCACTAAAAATAACATTTTTAATTCTCGCCGTATCACTAGTTTCGATTATTTCCTGTGATACCAGCGATCCGTTCAACTTTCCGCCACCCGATTTTTCTACAGTCCCCTCTGCTTATGATATCGATGGACTTGATCCTGTTCAAATTGAGGAGGGAATTACAGCCTATATCCATGAGGAGGGTGAAGGCTTTGGAACTGTAACCATCCGCGACGACTTACTTCTGTTTATTACCGTAAGAACTCTGGAAGGCGACATCATTTACAGTACCTATAATGATGCACGAGTTGAACCAACCACTGTACGAGTTGGTAATATTCAGCTAAACCCCAGTGTTTTTAGCTATAATATTCAATTGGCATACACTTATGGGTTGAGACAGGGACTCCTGGGAATGCAAGAAGGTGAGCGACGAACTCTTATTGTTCAGCCAGAACAGGGGTACGGCGATCTGCCTGATGGAGCTGCCAATTCAGCTTATAAAGAATCCGTTCTTCAGTACGATTTGATTGTACTGGACATTATCGACTAATACCGATTTTCAGTTCAGAAATGATACAAGGGAAAGTTCTTAATTGAGCTTTCCCTTTTTTTATTTAGTAATTGATGTGTGAACGTTCAAACCGGCCTTTCAGGTTTGTGAGGATTTCATGGACGTTGGTACTCCCAAGATCCGCCCAGTCAGAAGCGTTGAGGGCATCGCCGCCCAAAATTGTAACTTCCTCGTCTGTAGAAAGTTTGTCTTCACCAAGATACACCATGATGTAATCCATGGTGACGTTGCCCACCTGGGGATACTTTTTTCCTTTAATCGAAACTTCCAGTTTATTACTTAACGATCTGGGTATTCCGTCACCGTAACCAACCGGAATTGTAGCTAAATATCCATCTTCAGGACTTGCCCAAGTAGCACCGTAGCTAACCGTATCTCCCTTCTTAATGGGTCTGACTTGTGCAATCCTGGAATTCCATGTCAAAGCAGGTTTCAGCCATTTATGACGAGTCTTGCCCGGATTATAACCCATCATTCCAAGACCGATTCGAATCATGTCGTAGTTGTCGAGTACGTAGTTTGTGGAAGCTCCGGTATTACTGATGTGTTTGATTGGTATCTCCCCGAAATGCTTGACCAGCTCAGAAAACAGATCAGCCTGTTCTAAAACTTTATCCGATCCCGGATCATCTGCCGTAGCGTAATGAGAATAGATTCCACTGCAGGTTAATCTTTGATTGATTACCGCCTGCTGACGAACCTCTTTTACCTGATCGAGGGAAAAGCCAAGCCTTCCCATACCGGTATCAAAGTTCAGATGATAATCTGTACCATCCATCAAAATGGAAAAATGTGTTAATTGGCTTACAGTAGCCGTTAAGTTATGTGTCTGATAGGCTGCAGCCGTTTTATAGGTAGGCACTCCGAATACAAGAATTGGTTTGGTTATATGAGCTCTTCTCAGCTCTATAGCTTCATCCACGTTTGCAACTGCAAACCAGTCAACCTGATCCCGGATATGCCTGGCAACGTCCACTACTCCATGGCTGTAGGCATCACATTTTACTACGGCAAGATATTTCTTATTGGGAACCCTCTGCTTAATAGACTCAATATTTTTTGATATGGCTCCTAAATCAATCTCCAGGTAAGAGTTTGGAAAATGGTTTTTCAACGTTTTGCTCCGAATAGTTTCTTTTTCGATTTTTTAAGTATCACATGTGCCGCATTGTACCCTGCAGCACCGAATACACCGCCACCGGGATGGCACGATGCACTCGACAGGTAAAGGTTCTCAATCGGTGTTTCATAACGGCTCAGCTCCGGTGTTGGTCTGAACATAAACATCTGATCAAAGTTCATCTCTACGTGCATTACATTCCCGCGCAGTAAACCGTGTTTACGTTCAATATCCAACGGCGACTGAATATACCAATCTATCAGCTTTCCTTTCATATTCGGTGCATACTTTTCAACTACACCGTAAATTTTCTCTGCTTCCCGTTCCCGTATATCATCCCAGTTCTCACCATTCGATAATTGATAGGGATGCCACTGCGCCCAGGCAAAAAGTGTGTGTTTACCGTCTTTAGCCACTTCAGGATCAATTTTTGAAAACGTCATTGCCAGCACGGCAGGATCCTCAGGCGGCAAGCCTTTTGTGTAATCACCAATTGCACGATTCATATATTCTACAGAGGGTGCCAAAAGCTGCATTCCGTTATGTATTATCGGATCAACCGGTGCAGCGGTATATCGTGGCAGTTCATCAACAGCACAACGAATCACCATTCCAAAACCGTTTCCAACCTGAATGTCTTCCACTTTTTTAAAGAGTGAATCATCAAGATGTTCGCGCCCCACAAGTTTCATCATTGTTGTTTGAACATGAGCGTTCGACACTATCATATCAGCCTTGTAATGCTCACCGCTCTCTGTGAATGCCCCTACTGCTTTTCCGTTCTGAATCTCAATTTTTTCAACCGGACTCTCAGGAATTACTTCACCACCATGTTTTTCAATCAGATTTTTCATGGCCTGAGTTAGCATTCCACTCCCACCTTTCGGATGCTTTGCGCCGCTTTGATGAAGCATCGACTGCCAACCTACAAAATCACCTGTAGCGGATTGATCCGGCAGAGGCCCCGACTGTGCCGCAAACCAGGTTAATGCTGCTTTCATATGTGGGCTTTCAAACGCTTTATCGACCACACTACCATAGCTGCCCAAAATTTTCTGCAGCCCGTCCATCTGCTCCCCTTTTTTAAACATAGAGCCATCCCGGATCTGGCCTTTCGCCATCTCCATAAATATATTTTTCCCTGTTGGCGGCACCATAAAAGCCTTAAGAACACCTTTATTGATGCGCCCCCAGAAATCAATAAACTCCCGATAGTTCTCCACATCCTCCGGAGCCACTTTTGAAATCGACTCAAGAGTCTTTTCAAGATCTTTATGGAAATGAATAACTCCTTTGCCACCCGGCACCGGGTAGCTCATAAACGGGTCCATCTCAATATATTCGAGTCCATAATTGGTGAGCTCCAACTCTTCTATGATTCCGGTCTGATGAATCATTATGTGAACTGACGAACCGACATCCATCCGGAAACCATGAGGATTTTCATCAGATTGAAACATCGTTTCCGTACAAACAGCTCCCCCGATCGTATCTCTTCGTTCCAAAACCCCTACTCTATACCCTGCTTTAGCCAGATAACACCCTGTAACCAATCCGTTGTGTCCGGAACCAATAATTAATGCATCAAATTGTTTCATATTTCGTAAAGGTTAATCATGGAATGAATTTCTACTTTTAGTAAGTTCCTCCTAACAACAGAAACAACCTACTCATTCAGGTCAACGGAAAATAATAAGTAATCACACAGATAATGCAATTTTTTAAGACTTTTTTGGCTTCTATCCTGGGTACTATTTTAGGAGTCCTCATTTTGGTACTGATCCTTTTTGCTACAATCGTTAGCAGTTCATCAGATCCGGAACCCTATATCCGGTCAAACACGGTTCTTACAATGAATATCAGCGGGAATATTCCCACACGTGTAGCTGATGATCCGTTTGAAGAACTATTTAATCCCGGTGCATCTCACAGAATGTCACTTCAAAATCTTAGATCAAATCTTAAGAAAGCCGCCGCTGACGACAACATTCAGGCAGTATGGGTGAGAACAAATAATGTTGCTGCCTCATGGGCCAATCTGGAGACAGCCTATCGGTACTTTGAGGAGTACACACAAAGTGGAAAACCACTCTACTTTAGTACAGACGATATTGGTATGAATGAAAAAGCGTACTTTCTGGCCACACTGGCTGACAGTATCTTCACTCCGCCGGTTACCAACTTTCAGTTCGATGGATTTGTAGCGCAATTTTCTTTTTACAGTAACTTGCTGGATAAAATCGGGATAGAACCGGAAATCTTCAGAGTAGGTAAATATAAATCAGCTGTTGAGCCTTACATCAATGAGAGCAGCTCCCCGGAAAGTCGCGAACAGACAAGGGAAATTTTAGAATCTGCTACACAAACCTTTGTGGCTGCTGTAGCCAAACGAACCGGTAAATCTCACGAAGAGATTAACGAACTGTTAAGCTCTGCTCCTGTCGATCGGGTTGAATTTGCGATAGAGAACGGTTTGATAGATGCCTATGCCTATGATGATGAAGTTGAAGAGATCATCAAACAGCGACTGGAGATTGATGAGGATACTGATCTTCGAACGGTAGGCTTTTCCAGGTATTCCCGTGTAACTGCAAAAAGTGCAGGACTTGAAGTGCCCGATACCAGTGACAAAATTGCGGTTATCTACTCAAGCGGAATCATTCTGCCCGATTTAGGTGATATGCCCTTTGGTTCAAGCGGTATCACTCCAAAGAAATTCAGGAATCAGCTCGATTCTGCTGTAGATGATGATGATGTAAAAGCGATTGTTATTCACATCGACAGCCCGGGCGGCTCTGCAACCTCATCAGACCTGTTGTGGCACTACATCAAGCAAGCCTCTGAGAAGAAGCCTGTGGTGGCTTCTATGGGTACTGTAGCGGCTTCAGGCGGTTACTACATGGCAGCGGGTGCAAATACCATTTTAGCCGGTGAAAACAGCATCACAGGCTCTATTGGAATCTTCAACCTGCTATTCAATGCTCAGGAGCTGATGAATGATAAAATCGGAATTGAGTATGAAACCATTAAGACTCATGAATTTGCTGATTTGCTGGATCTGACCCGCCCATTCACTCCAGCCGAACGCCGGATTATTCAACAGAATGTGGAGAGCGGATATGAAATCTTTCTCCAGAGAGTAGCCGACGCAAGAGGTATGACCAGAGATGAAACCCATGAAGTGGCCCAGGGAAGAGTTTATACAGGTGTAGCAGCGCTGGAAGCCGGTCTCATTGATGAAGTGGGTGATCTGGACAGAGCTATAGAAGTAGCCGCCGAACTGGCTGAAATTGAGGAGTACAGGATTGACACATATCCAAAAAGACAGGATCTTTTTGAAGCCCTGTTCAGCTCTTCAAATGCCAAAATTCAATCCATGATGACATCCTGGATGCCTAAGGATCTTCTTGAAGAAGCCAGATCGGTGCAGTTCTACATGGAACAGCCTAAAGGGCAAAACTGGATGTTACTCCCGCTCCAAATTGATGTAAACTAAGTTTTGAGTTATTCAATTGAGACGGTAAAAAAGTAATACACTTCATTTTTTTAAACTTTGACTAAGAGTGCTTTTAGAAAAATCTGAAAGCACTCTTCTATTTTTTTAAAGCTTCATCATGATAAAAGAGACATTTACCATAGAGCAGTTGAGCGAGGGATTTTTTGAACTTTTCGAGGATGGCACAATTCTGAAAATGAATCCCAAACGACTCGAAAATCCTATGGAAGATCCAAATCTTGGCAAGTACTCCTCTGCCCTCGGCATTGATCCTCTGCTGATTACCAACGGCGAAGAGAATGTGATCGTTGATCCCGGACTGGGCTGGGGACTCGACTATAAAAGTGATTTTGAAGACACTTCAAATATTGTAACCAACCTGGATATCTTTGGTCTTCGTCCCAAGGATATCCAGCATGTTGTTTTAACACACCTCCATTTTGATCACGCTGCAGGAGCTACTTTTGTAAATGAAAATTTCGAAACAACGGCCACTTTTCCCAATGCAATCTACTATGTACATAAGGATGAGTGGAATTATGCCCTCACCCAACTGGAGAACGATAAGGATTTAATCGGTGCAGACTACCGTCTGGATGAACTATATAAACTGGTTGCAGAAAAGCGGATTCACTTTATTGAGGGAGATGAGTTAGCACTGCTTAATGGAATTGAACTAATCAAAACGGGCGGACATACACCGGGCCATTTAATCGTAAAGATATCCGATCAAGAGAAGATAGCCTACTTTTTAGGTGACCTGGTACCCACTGAGTTTCATCTGAATCAGCCATCACATCCACACACCGTATTAGATTCAGTTCAGGCACAGAAAGCAAAAGCTCTGATATTGAAAAAAGCCTACAAAGAAAAGGCGACAATGTACTTCTACCACTCGCTTTATAAAAAGACCGGCCAGCTGAGTGTGGATAAAAACCAGAAGTACGTGCTCAAGAAAACGTAATGTAGTTTAATGTTAAGTCGTGAAAGAATTATACCCTCCCCCTCGACTGTCGAGTGGAACTACCGCAAGACCTAAACCTGCAACAGAATACTCGACGGTCGAATACTGAAGTGGATTCATTTCCAATCCGGCAAGTGTAAACTAACCAGAAAAACTCGTCAGACAGCTGATGGTTTATACTTTCGCCCGGTCTTCCGCAGAGCCGTCGGACGAGGGTAGTGAGAACCAGACGCTGAAAGAAGTTCGCTGCGCTCTCATGCTTTCAGGTCTTTTGATAAAGGAAAGAATATTGAAGATTAATCATCCGTCTGACCGCAAATTCAGCGGTAAGACGGGTTTTTAGAATTTTGTTACTTATTCATCGAGATGAGAAAATCTTCGTTCGTTCTTGTGCCTCTCATCTTATCAAGCAGGAACTCCATCGCTTCAAAAGCATTGTGTTTGTTCAGATAGCGACGAAGCAGTACTACTTTTTCACGCTCTTCATCCGGTACGATGAGTTCTTCACGTCGGGTACCGCTCTTGAAGATATCAATAGCCGGATAGATTCTGCGTTCAGCCAGGCGCCGGTCTAAAACCAATTCCATATTACCGGTTCCCTTAAATTCTTCAAAGATCACATCGTCCATTCTTGATCCGGTTTCTACCAAAGCCGTTGCGATAATCGTCAGGCTTCCGCCGCCTTCAATATTACGCGCTGAACTAAACAGCTGACGCGGTGCCTTCAATGCTTCAGAGTCCACACCACCGGTCATGGTTCGGCCGGAGTTGCCCGTTGCCACATTATATGCACGTGCAAGACGCGTAATTGAGTCCATGAGCAGAAGTACATCCTGCCCGCTTTCAACCAGCCTCTTGGCTTTTTCAAAAACAATTTCTGATAGCCCTACATGATTCTCAGGTTTCTCATCAAATGTGGAAGCAACCACTTCTGCATTCTGTACAGAGCGCTCCATTTCTGTTACCTCTTCCGGTCTCTCATCTACCAGCAGAATAATAATCTTGGTATCCGGATGATTCTTGTTCACCGCGTTGGCGATATTTCGTAAAATAGTTGTTTTACCGGTCTTTGGCTGAGCTACAATCAAGCCACGCTGGCCTTTCCCAATCGGAGCAAAAAGATCTACCAACCGGGTTGTATACTCAATCGGGTTGTGCTCAAGCTTGTATCTCATATCCGGATAGACGGGCAGCAGATCCTCAAAATCTTCCCTATTGTCCATATCGGTTGGAATTTTACCGTTTACACCTTCAACACGAAGAAGTGCAAAATAGCGCTCTCCAACTTTGGGCGGACGAATTATTCCAATTACACAATCTCCCTGTTTTAGTCTAAAGCGTTTAATCTGTGACGGAGATACGTAAATATCATCCGGGCTCGCTTTATAGTTGTAGTTCACCGAACGAAGAAATCCATATCCATCAGGCAAAATTTCCAGAGTCCCCTCGTTCAACAAGAATTTACCGAGCTGAGGTATAATTTCATCCAGCCGCTCCTGAAGTGTTGGAGCATCCGATTCCGGCAGCACATTGCTTACGTGCTTTTTATTGGGCTTCTTTTTCTTGTGCCGTTTGTTTGGTTGCCCGCCTCTTTTCGACCTTCCTGAATCAGATTTATCATCATCATAGGTCTGTATATGAGCCTGATTGCCATACGAAATATCCTGCAGTGGCTTCTCAGCACTCTTCTTTTGGTCAGAACTCTTCTGAGATGATTCAGCCTGATTTCGGATCCGATCAATAATCGCCTGCTTTTTGAGTGCAGTTACGCCTTTCAATCCAATCGATTTGGCTATTACTTTAAGTTCTTTGACCGTTTTGGTATGTAATTTATCCAGGTCGATATTTGTATTCTTATCGGTTTGAGTGTCCGACATAATGAGATTTTAATTCTTGAGTAAATTCATTTGGAGTAGCGCTCAACGTAGTAGCCGATGTACGCAATGGGGAATTGTGATTCTGCTTAGAGCGGAAAGATTTATTTTTTTGTGTAGGCGTCTGTTCCCATCCAGTGCCTTACGCTTTTGTAAAAGTAAAAACTTCCGCTAAAAATTACTAATTCTGTTTTATTTTCCTCTGATGCAAACAGTTGGACTGCTTGTTGGTCATTAATGATATCTGCAGTCGGAAAGTATCTTTTCATTTTGATTGCACTTGCCGCCCTTTCCCCTTCCTGCTCAAAAACTTTAATATTGGGAAATTGATTCCAGATATCAGCTATTTCCTGGTTCAGCTTATCGTCCATAAAACTCAATACAACCGTCCACTCCTCAACAGGTGCAATCTCTCTCAGTTCTTTATACAGTTCTCTTATTGATTCAACGTTGTGGGCACCATCAAAGTACCAGGAGTTTTTGGGATGGATTTTTGAAAAGTGTGCATGACCTCCAAAACATAGATCTAAATGTTCAATACCATCAACAAACACTTCCTTTTCCACCGGAAACTTTGGCTGAACCAGCTCTTTTACAATCCAGGCCATGGCGGCGTTCAAAGCATCAATTTTCTTCCTCCCTTCTCCACCAATACGAATTAAGTTGTCTACCGGTTGAAGAATGATATTACCGTTTTTAAACTCCGGGTTCAAATCCTGAGAGTGGTGAACGCCCGAATCCATATTTAGAGCAACTGATTTAATTACTGACTCTGCTTCCGGTTCCAGCCGGCCCAAAACAACCGGTACGTCCTGTTTGATGATACCGGCCTTCTCAGTCGCTATCTCGCCAAGTGTATTTCCCAATATGTCAGTATGATCAAATCCTACCGAAGTAATCACCGAAACTATTGGATTAATTACATTTGTAGCATCCAACCTGCCGCCAAGCCCTGTTTCGATAACCGCTAAATCAACATTCATCTTGTTAAAATACCAGAATGCGATCGCTGTTGTCAGCTCAAAAAAGGTTAGCTTCTGTTCGGCGGCATCTTCTCCAAACTGTTGAAAAAACTCAAGGAGGTTCTCATCATCCATCCATGTGCCGTTTATCATGAACCGCTCCCGTACGTCAACCAAATGCGGAGATGTATAAAGTCCGGTTCTATAACCCGCTTCCTGGTAAACAGAGGCCAGCATCTGGCAGGTAGTGCCCTTCCCGTTTGTACCGGCTACATGTATCATCGGCACATTCTGCTGTGGATTCCCCATCAGTTCACAAAATGATATCATCTTGTCCAGGCTAAAATTTGCAGCTGATCGGCCAACATTGCCAAATTTAGGTATGGAGAGTAAAAAGGACTCTGCCTTCTCTATGGTATCAAATTGGTTTTTCTTCAACTGCTGTACTCTCTCTTATATTCGCTATACCATTCATTTAACTGACTGAAAAAGGGCTGATTGTGTGTAAACTGCATGCCATCTATTTCTGAAATTTCCTGAATTTCTCTTACGCTGTTTGTCATCCAGACAGACTCTGCAGACTTTATATCGTCCAGAAGATATTTCCCCTCTACAACCTTAAAACTGCTTCTTTTATTCAAAATATCAATCAAACTATTACGCATTATTCCGGGAAGAATATCACATTCGGCTGATGGTGTATAAATCACATCCCCATTTTTCCAGAAAAGATTTCCTATGGCTGTCTCTGCGATATAGTTATCATAAGTCAACAGAATGGCATCATCAGAACCGACCATTTTCGCCTCTCTCCAGGCTTGGCGATAGTGCAGCATATTGCTCAGTTTCAAATCAACAGGCCTTGATTTTCCCGGTACAACTCTCGTATCTGCAGTTTTGAGAGTCCATGAATTATCTGATTCGGCTGCATCAGATACGGTAATCAGAAGGAAAGTTTTAAAGTTTTGATCTGGGCTGTACCCGCTCTCTTCCAAAAACGAGAACTGTATCCGAACCTTCGCTCTTACATTTTCCAACCGATTTTTTTTCAAGAGCTGAAGAGTATCATTTTTTATCTGCTCTGCTGAAACAGGATCAACCTTCCCCCCTGACAAATAGTCCATCCCACTGTTCAATCGTTCAATGTGATCCTTCAGTTTAAAAAACACTGACGCTTCAGCAAGTAACGTCTCAAAACAGCCGGTACCATAGTATAAGGCAGAGTTGGCAGCGGGAATTACAGCCTGTTCCAACTGAACAATCTTCCCATTCAGGCAAACAAATTCAGATTGATTACTCATGATAAAGCCGATCTAACTTATCCCTGAGTGCCGTTGTATCGTCTCCTACCTGTGCATCAAAATACTTTCCATCCCGGTCCAATAGAATCTGAGAAGGCATTCCCGGAACCAGCAAAACCTGGAAAAAGGGCGTCCCATGTACGTAAATAAAGTCGTTTGATGTACTGTTTATATGTTCCATGATTAACTCATCCGAGTCCCTGACAGCTGCAGAAACAATCGTTAATCCGGGGTAATTCTGATGAGTATTTTCCAGAAACCTGTTAACAGCTAACGATTTTTCGGACCAGGTAGACCAGAACTGAATCAAAGTGGGTGAGCCTTTAAAATCATCAGCAAAAAGAGAATCTGCCTCGTGGGAATATGCAGAAAATGAGAGAGTATCCAGCCTGACATCAGCCAGCGACTTACGAAAATCAGACTCCTGTTTATTTGAGTACATAATGGTGCCAAAAATAATCACAAGCAGAGTCAGAAGAGCGCAGACAGCGATAAACAGATTAAAGTATTTTGGATCCAGTCTCATGACACGTTATTTCCAAATCGTTTGGGAGGGTTTCGCGAATAAATGGCGCATTAGTTAAAATAAGAGTGATAGATGAACTTTCCACTCTGTAATTTAACATCTGAAAATAAAAACCTGTCAGGCTATATATTAACCTGACAGGTATGATATTGTTTAAGGAAGAATTGTTTCGTCAGGGTCATCCACATCATCCACAAAATACATGGTGGCTGCAGCAATAATCATTGCACCACCACCCAGCATCAGTGAGTAAATTGCCTCTCCGCCAAACCAGTTTCTTGTAGCAAATCCCAGCAGACTGGCAGCCAAAATCTGGGGTATTACAATAAAGAAATTAAAAATCCCCATATAAAGTCCCATCTTCTTCGCAGGAAGTGATCCGGCTAAAATCGCATATGGCATCGCCAAAATACTGGCCCATGCAAAACCTACCCCAATCATAGGTATAACCAATAACATGGGTGATGTAATTACAAATTCAAAGCCAACTGTTGATAAATCGATAGAAAAGTTTAGAAAATAGATACTGATAAAACTTAAACCACCAATTATTAGCGCTGCGGCATGCACGATTTTTCTACTGGTAGCTTTAGCCATTGGAGCCAAAGCAAATGCAATTACGGCTGCGAACCCATTGTAGATGGCAAACAGGATGCCCACCCAGTCGGCCCCTTCATTATAAAGTGCCGATGTTGGATCACTGGTTCCATAGATATGAGCCGTAACCGCTGCGGTTGTGTAGATCCACATTGCAAAAAGCGCAAACCATGAGAAAAATTGCACCACAGCAAGCTGGATCATGGTTTTTGGCATGTGAAGAAAGTCGTGCACTACAACCACCAAACCCTGCTCAATTTTGCCGCTTTTCTGAATCATACCGGCAAAAAGAGATATTAATCCGAGTACGGTTATACCTACTGTAATGATGTACAATTCCAGATCGTAATTCCCGAAGTAGACACCGGCAGTGGTTGCCAGCCCGAGCAGTGAGAAAAGAACTCCAAAGTTGATCTTTTTCTGTCCGGCTCCCGGTTCAATTGGTACTTCCCGTTTAACTTCTTCAGCATCCTCGATCTGCTCGTTTTCGTACGCTTCAAACTCTTCCAGTTCTTCCGGAGAGTATTCGTGTGATCGGGTTACCGTCCAAAGAACTGCGAGGAAAAATATTGCACCACCTATATAAAATGACCATTTAACCGATGGCGGAATCATTCCTTCAGGGGCTGTATTGGCAATTCCGAACCAGTTTGTCATCATCCATGGGAGAGCAGATGCCACAACAGCTCCTGTACCGATAAAAAAGCTCTGCATTGCAAATCCCTTCGTACGCTGCTCAGAAGGAAGCATATCTCCGACATAAGCACGGAAAGGCTCCATCGATATATTAATGGATGCATCCAGAATCCAGAGCATTCCGGCGGCTACCCACAAGTACGGAGAATTGGGCATGATGATAAGTGCCGCAGAAGCAAATATGGCACCCCATAAAAAATAAGGACGACGGCGCCCAAGCCTCGTCCATGTTCGGTCACTGAAATATCCCACAATTGGCTGTATGACCAAACCGGTTACCGGAGCGGCAAGCCATAAAATGGGAATCAGATCAACTTCAGCTCCCAGAGTTTCAAAAATCCGGCTCACATTTGCGTTCTGCAAAGCAAAGCCGAACTGAATTCCGAGAAATCCAAAACTCATATTCCAGATCTCCCAAAAACTAAGTTTTGGACGAGGTTTCGGTGTAAAGCTCATGTCTGTTCGTTTATGATTTATTTATAAAAGGTTAGTCTATCTATCTATTTTTCCAGAAGCAGATAGCTGTTGGCATCCAGCGTAAAATTACCGCTAACAGTCACCGATTCTCCGGAAAATACATCCGTCCACTCTCCCTGATCTCCCGAGTCGAATTCAAAAGACTGTTGGCTATCAGAAAAGTTTAATATCACAAAAACCTCATCTTCGGGTGCTATTCGCTTGTAGGCAAAAATTGCATCATCTGAATCGGTTGTTATCTTTAAATAGTCTCCGCCGGCTTCTCCATTGAAAAGCGCCCGGTTATTCCGGTTCAGGTGTAGAAGCGTGGTGTAAAACTCTTCATATTCAAAGTCATTCCACTCTATTTCATCCTTTTCAAAAAACTCGAGCTGCTTATCCAATCCGCTTTCCTGTCCATTATAAACAAGTGGCATTCCCCATACAGTTGCAGAGAGTACTGCAAAATTTTCAAAGTTATCTCCATACATATCGGGATCACTGCCGGTCCAGGAGTTTTCATCGTGATTGGTGGTAAAGAACATTCTGTAATCAGACTTGTCAAATCGAGCAAAATTTTCTGTCAGTGCCTCATCAAGGGCGTCTAACCCAGCCTCACCGGCTCCGATATCTCTGATTGTAGATGCATAATTCCAGGCGTAGCTCATATCGAATGCGCGGTGTAGCTCCGGCTCTTCTGCTTCAGCAAGCATGAATACCGGCTTAATGGCATCTAAACGCTCCCTTGCCTCCATCCAGAATTCTGTTGGAACCATGTAGGCTACATCAGCTCTGAAGCCGTCAATTCCATAATCACGAACCCAGTATTCCATAGCCGAAATCATCGCGTCCCACATGTCACGGTTTTCAACGTCCAGCTGAATCACGTCTTCCCAATCTTCAATCGGCGGAAAAAAGTTTCCATCCTCGTCAGTTTCATAAAATTCAGGATTTGTTTCTGTCCAGACCGCATCCCACGCCGTATGATTGGCAACCCAGTCGATGATTACTTTCATCTCGTGCTCATGAGCTTTATCAACCAGATTTTGCAGATCTTCCTTGGTACCAAACTCCGGGTTAACCTCTGTATAGTCCACAATGCTGTAGTAACTGCCCAGTGTACCTTTCCGGTTCTCTTCACCAATCGGGTGTATCGGCATCAGCCACAAGATATCAACCCCCATATCTTTTAAACGCGGTATATCCCTTGAAAAAGCCTCAAAGGTTCCTTCAGGTGAAAATTGACGAACGTTTACTTCGTAGATTGTAGCATTTACAGACCATTCAGGTGCCGTAAATTCTGCCGTTTGAGTCGTTTCGTCCGGTGTGCAGCCAACCAGAAGAGTAATAAATAAAAGGCTCGATAGCAGCGCCCAGACGTTGTGCTTAAAAATTTTAATCATGACTTACATTTTTTGAGTAAAAATTCAGATTCCTTTCTTCACTTCTTTCACGGTTTTCATCCCACCATAAACAGAAGATTCAGAAAATTTGAATAGATCATTACTATAATGTAAGCGTTTACATTGAAGTTGAAAAATCAATTATCAACGAATTTTGTGGTGCACAAACAACCGATTCATGAATACAGAGGTCTTAAATATCCGTATTCTGTTTAAGCTCTATCCGGCTGTTAAAAAAATTTAGCGATGATATCGTTGAGCTTGATTTTGACGAATGGAGTCCGGATGGAAAAAACGATCGAGATTCTGAATTTGATCCTCATTCAAAATATCATCTACATCCTTTCTGAAGCGGTTGTAGTGTTCACGTACAAACTGCTGTTCAATGGATCGAATCGACCGTACAGAATCTCTGATTTCCGATTGATAGATATAGAATTTGTCAAAAAAATCAGCCTTTTGATTGTCCTCTAAATCCAGTCGATCCGACAATCGGTTTTGAGCTCTCTGTCTCATCTGCTGTCTGTGTAAAGCTCTCTCCTCTTCACTGTTGAATGATCGTTCGCTCATTCTCTGCCTCTCCTGCCTTTCTGCACTTTGGTAGCTGCGTTCACGGTCAAAGGTGATAAGTGAGTCTTTAATCAGATAGCCCGAAATGCCTCCGAGCAGAAATATTACCAAGAAAGCCAGCACTGCTTTTGTTTTTGTATTCATGCTCTTTTAATCCTGTTCAAATAGTTGTTCTAAATAATAGACGTACGTTTCTGAATCGCTCTCTTCCATCGGATAGAGCAGCTCTTCTATAAAATAATCGGCTTCAGAGTCCCCGCTTTGGCTGAAGTAGAAACTCGAGGTGAGTGCAAGAAATATGATGGATGCTGCCAGGGCGTATCGTTTAAAAAGCTGTATGGAGTGGCTTGCAAACGATTTTGTCAACGATTCTTCACTCTCCATTAAATCCAGTAGGTGAACTACACGGTCACTCAAATGCTCACTCTTTAGCAGATTGGTGTCGTACGCTTTAGAGAAGTCCGGCAGGCTGGTAACATCTTTATACACTTTTTTCAGATCAGGGTTTTGCTCCAGCTTATCCTCCAATTCATTCAGTTCCCGGTCTGTCAGTTCATGTTCAGATGCCCGAAGAATCTCGCTTTCCAGTTTTGATAATTTGTTTTGATTCTGCTTTTCAAAAAGTTTCATAGCTCATTAACCCCCATTTTATCTAAAATACCTGCCAGTTCTTTCCGCGCCCTGAACATTCTGTTTTTCAGTGTCTGTTCATTCACTTCCAATACTTCCGATATTTCCGGATAACTCATTCCGTCTATTGTTTTCATTACCACAACGGTTCTCAACAGCTCGGGTAGTTCAGAAATTGCTTTTCTCATAATCAAAATATTCTCTTTTTGATCTTCTGATTTAAAATCATCGGATTCAATTTCAAAATCTTCAACCGGTACTGAACTTCGGTTTTTTTCATGCTTTCGTTTTCTGAACTCATCTATACACAAATTCCGTGCTATTGAGTAGATCCAGGTGTAAAACCCTGAGTTTCCCTTAAACTGATCGATATTTCGGTAGGCTTTCAAAAACGTCTCCTGCAAAATATCGTCAGGATCAACTGCGCTTCCTGTCAAATATGCTGTCATAGCACGATGGAGTCTTGGATACAGATCGGGAATCTGTTTTTTAAACTCATCTTTTCTGCTGCTCATCAAAACTCCATCGTTACTGAGACTAACTTATTATCTATTCTGGCGGCGGTTCCCCGGTCTTTGGTTCATACCACGATCCTGCCGATTTTGCCGGTTGTTCATAAGTTGCATTAAATTTTGATATTCATCCACTGTCAACAGAGATTTAAGTTCTTCGCGATCTGCCTGCATCACTTCCATCATCTGCCGGCGCTCATCTGCATCTACAGAACCGGGATTATCGATCATTCTCAGCTGTAGCTGTTGTCTTTGTTCTGCATGTCGATTCATCATATCCAACACGGCAGCTCTTTTCTCACCCTCGAGTCCTGCGTGCTCCACCACTTTTTGATGCCTCACGGTTGTATATCTATGAGCAAATTCAGCCCGGTCTTTCATCAGCTCTTTAAGCTGACTCATTTGACTATCGGTCAAAACTCTGTTTAAGATCGTTTCTGAGTGTTGTCCTCTCAGGTTTTCACCCTGCCGAACCTGACGCTGTTGCTGTCCGCGATTGGCTCTGTTACCCTGCATTCGAGCCTCCTGCATTGTTGCGCGGAACTGCATCTGTCTATCAATAATTTCAGCCAGCTGTTCGTCTGTTATATTTATCTGGTCACCGTATGTCATCACAATTTGCTGTATACCTGGCGCCATCATCTCTCGGTTTTGCATATTCTGTGCCTGAACAGTTGCCACGCTCAGACTAATAAGTATCAAAAGAAGTCCTAATTTATTCATGATCATCACCACTTGTTTGTTTTTAGTTGGTCTGATAATTAGACGCATCCTTGACAAAATGGTTTGATATATAGCAGATTCATGTCACCAATACTTTTCTATGATCGGCTTTATGAAACAGTTGTTTTCACTTCAGGTTTGATGTGACTTTGCTTACCTTTACTATCTTAATTTAGATTGAATATAGTTTACTGCGTGAAGCCTCATTTAAGAACATATGATGCCGTTGTTGTTGGGTCCGGTCCTAATGGATTGGGAGCCGCAATACGTCTGGCGTTGGAAGGTCTGGACGTAAAAGTCCTGGAGGCTTCCGATACAGTTGGCGGCGGAATGCGAACTAAAGAGCTAATTTCGCCCGGATATAAACACGATGTCTGTTCTGCCATTCATCCAATGGCAGCCTCATCTCCCTTTTTAAAAAAGCTTCCACTCGATAAATATGGACTGGAGTGGATCAAGCCGGAATACGCAGCAGCACACCCATTGGATCAGTCAGATGCGGCAATTTTAAGTCACGATCTTTATGAAACTGCCTTTTTATTGGAAGAGGACGAGGAGACATACAAAAACCTGGTTGAGCCGATTGTCGATAAGTGGGACGGTTTAACTCAGGATTTCCTGGGGCCCTTATCCATTCCAAAACATCCAATTTCTCTCGCATCATTTGGCATGAAGGGGTTGCTACCGGCATCACTGCTCAGGCGAAAATTTAAAACCGAGAAAGGCCAGGCCCTCTTTGCAGGAATGGTAGCTCACAGTATCCTGCCGCTAAATTCCATCGCTACATCTGCGATTGGATTGGTTTTTTATGGCGCAGCACATACAGGCGGCTGGCCACTTCCAAATGGCGGCTCCCAAAGCATAGCTGATGCCATGGCCGGCTACTTCCTCTCTCTGGGCGGAGAAATTGAAACCAATCACAGAGTCGCTTCATTGAATGATATTCCAGAAGCAAGAGCTGTGCTTTTTGATTTAACACCAAAACAGGTTCTCAGAATTGCAGATGATGTTTTGCCACCATCGTATAAAAATAAGCTTTCGTCATTCAAATATGGATCGGGGGTTTTCAAAATTGATTACATTTTAAACTCACCTGTACCATGGAAGGATAAAAACTGCCTGAAAGCCGGAACTGTTCATCTGGGTGGAAATTTTGAGGAGATTGCAGAATCTGAAAAAATGATATCTGAAGGAGAACATTCTGACAACCCTTTTGTACTGGTGGCTCAGCAAAGTCTTTTTGATCCATCCAGAACACCTGATGATAAACATACTCTATGGGCCTACTGCCATGTACCAAGTGGTTCAACCAGGGATATGACCGAAATTATTGAAAACCAGATTGAGCGTTTTGCTCCCGGTTTCAGAGATGTTATCGATTCAAAAACGACCATGAATACGGTAGATTTCGAGCATTACAACGAAAACTACATCGGAGGGGATATCAATGGTGGAAGACAGGATATTACCCAGCTATTTTCAAGACCCGTAAGTCTTATCGACCCCTACAATATACCTGCAAAAGGGCTCTATTTCTGTTCCTCATCCACGCCTCCGGGAGGAGGAGTACATGGCATGTGCGGATTCTATGCAGCCAACTCTGTTTTAAAAAATGAATTCGGAAGAGATAAATCAGATTGGACGTTTAGACTATGATTCAAAATCTGATTGAGCTCACAAAGAAAAACAAACTATTCAATCGGTCTGAGTCTGACAGTTCCGGTTCAGGCTGGTGGAATATTATTACAATTGCCATAGCGCTGCTTGTATCCATTCCGGTAATTACAGTGGCGGCTAACATCTTTATACCAAGTGGCGATATATGGCAGCATCTGGCATCCACAGTTTTACCCGATTATGTCAAGAACTCTATCTGGTTGATGCTTGGTGTTGGAGCCGGTGTCTTTATCATTGGTGTCGGTTCAGCCTGGCTTGTTACAATGTGTCGTTTTCCCGGCAGCCGATGGTTTAACTGGCTGTTGATTTTGCCTATGGCGGTTCCCGCCTATCTGATGGCGTATACCTATACCGATTTTCTTGCCTACACCGGTCCGTTTCAAACACTACTGCGAGATTTTACCGGCTGGGGTCTGGGCGACTACTACTTTCCAAATGTGCGTTCCATTGGCGGAGCCATATTGATGATGTCATTTGTCTTTTTCCCCTATGTTTATCTTCTGACCCGTGCCGCATTTCTTGAGCAATCATCCTCTCTGCTCGAAGCCGGAAGAAGCTTGGGAGCAACGCCTTTTCAGAGCTTTTATAAAATTGCTCTTCCATTAGCCCGACCTTCTATCGCGGCCGGAATGGCACTCGCATTGATGGAAACCCTGAATGATTTCGGCACGGTTGACTACTTTGGTGTTCAGACGTTTACCACCGGCATTTATCGCACATGGTTTGGACTTGGTGAACGTGCAGCCGCCGCACAGCTTTCCGGATTTCTGCTCATTTTCATTCTTTTTCTGATACTGATTGAACGCTGGAGTAGGAATAAAATGAGCACCCGACAAAACAGTACCGGCCGTTTCAAGCAGCTCTATATTTACGATCTTAAAGGATGGAAAGCATGGGTCTCCACCCTTTTCTGCTCCATTCCTGTAGTGATTGGGTTCCTGATTCCGGTCGCTATTCTCACAGAAATGATGATTTCAAACTTTGACGCTGCCATTGATGCACGATTTATTCAATTCAGTATCAACACCATTTTGGTGGCATCAATTGCCGGAGTTCTTGCACTTCTTGTTGCACTTGTCATGGCCTACGGAGTTCGGTTAAACCCCAATTTTCTAACCAAGTTTTCCACTCGTATTGGCTCAATGGGTTACGCTATTCCCGGTTCAGTAATTGCCGTTGGCATACTGATTCCTTTTGGCTGGGTTGATAATTCCATTGATAGCTGGCTGCGCGAAAATGTAGGTATCTCCTCAGGACTTATCCTAAGCGGAACCATATTTGCTCTAATTTTTGCCTATGTGGTACGATTTCTGGCTGTTGCATTCAATACAGTTGAAGCCAGCCTGGGTAAAATTACACACAATATGGACGAGGCCGCCGAAGGAATGGGATACAGTTTTGGGAAGATACTTCGCAAAATTCATATGCCTATGATGTCGGGTAGTCTTTTTGCCGCCAT
The DNA here is from genome assembly GCA_001564065.1 of Chitinophagaceae bacterium T5-Br10_B2g13. GTDB lineage: Bacteria > Bacteroidota > Rhodothermia > Balneolales > Balneolaceae > Rhodohalobacter. Next base: position 15,633 of record LKNA01000020.1, on the reverse strand, counting down.
CATGCTTGTTGTCGTAGATGTGATTAAAGAGCTTCCGGCAACACTGATTGTAAGACCGTTTAATTTTGATACGCTTGCCGTACAGGTCTACCGTCTTGCATCTGATGAGAGATTGGCTGAGTCGTCAGGAGCAGCACTTGCGATCATTCTGGTAGGCTTGGTTCCGGTAATCATTCTGAGCCGCTCTATCGCCAAAACCCGGAAAATTTCAAAAAAAGAGACCCTGAAAAGCTAATTTCTTTTCTGACGATATATAGGAACATTTGAGCATGCTTCCCCGTACATCAGCTTTTTAACATGCGGAAGAAGTTTTTTAGTTGCTTCCATGTAAACATCAGAGCTGATATCCATTTTACTGCAACCTTTTAGCAGTACAAATTTATCCAGGTACTGCTCCCAGTCAACGTCAGATAATTTCCGGGTAAGTAGCTCGTCCAATACTTCTTCTTTGTTACCAAAAAGAACATCTTCTGCATGACCGTAAGCATACTGTACAATTAGCATGAACGCCCATTTAGGAAGAATCGCATCAGTTGAACAGAATACGGCAAGATACCTCCCCTCATACTGAGACCAGTCGTGTTGCTCCAGTTTCTCCCGGTACTCCTTCTCCTTTAAGATCAATTCCTGAAAAAGAAAATCTTTGATATCAAGTTCATGAACTTCTATTCCGGCCGCGAGCTTTTCAAGATCGACGGTTTCCAGTTTCGATTGCTTAACTTTGTTTACAATTTCAGACATGAGTTTGACTGTATTGAGTAGCAGGTATTAAATAGAAAGTATTGAATTAAGGCATGGGGTACTCATTACCCAATTCTTTCTACTTGTTACTAAAGTTTAAAGTGAAAAAGACTCACCGCAAGAGCAACTCCTTACGGCATTTGGATTATTGAAATGAAAACCCTGTCCCTGCAAACCATCGGTATAGTCGAGATTGGTTCCGGCCAGATAAAGAAAGCTTCTGGTATCTACCACAACTTTTATCCCGTGTGCCTCAAACTCCTTATCCTCTTTGGTGATCTCTTTCTTGCTGTCAAAATCGAGATCGTAGGTTAACCCTGAACAGCCGCCGCTTACAACAGAAACACGCAGCGGAATCTCTTCTGAGATATTTTGCTCTTCACGAATCTGATGAATGCGTTCTGCGGCTCGGTCACTAATTGAAATAGACATGGTTTTCCTGCTTTTTAAATCGTAAAACTACTTCTGATTCAATTAAACGGAGATAACCTGAATTTCAGGATCGATCCGTTTTACCATGCTCTCAATGGCATAGAGAGTACCCGATGTTGCTGTTGGACATGTTCCACAAGCACCCTGATAGTGAACTTTTAATCTGTTACCATCCAGCCCAAGAATTTTCAATCCACCGCCGTCTGCTAGCAGATATGGGCGTACTTGCTCATCCAGCATTTGATTAATTTGCTGCAGGCGCGGATCATCCGTTTCCTGAACCTCTTTTGTAGCATGTACTTCTTCATCTTCAGTAATGTCTAACTGAGGCTTTGCTTCACGGATTGGAGGTGCCAGTTTGCGCAGCAATTCCGACCAAACAGCGTTGCCATCTTGAGTGACGGTTATGTATTTATCCACGTAATAGACATTAATCACATGCTCTATATCAAAGAGGGATTTTGCTAATTCATCATGCTCAGCCTCTCCGCTGTTTTCGAAAGATCTGGTAACACCGTTAGTTAAAGGTTCACCCAACACAAATCTCATTGCGTCCGGATTTGGCGTGCGTTCTATTTCTTTAATTTTTGGCATGGCTTATCACTTTTTTTAATAAAAACGATTTAAAAGAGAGATTATTTAAAATTGGTTTAAATATAAATGGCTCATTATTCAAAAAAACTCTTGGCATATCGTACACCTTCAATCAGCCGGTCAACTTCATCTTCAGTGTTATAAAAAGAGAATGAAGCCCTGACCGTTGATGGAACATCAAAACGTTTCAGTATCGGCTGTGCGCAGTGGTGGCCTGTACGTACGGCAATTCCTTCCTTGTCTATGATGGTTCCGATATCCGTAGCATGTATTCCATCTATTATAAATGAACAGACTGATGCACGGTTTTCTGAATCCCCAATAAATTTCAATCCTTCAATTTTCCTGAGCTCTTCTACTGCATAATCCACCAGTTCCTGTTCGCGTGCTGCGATATTCTCCATACCTATTTGGTTCAGATAATCGATTGCAGCACCTAGTCCAATGCCTGCTGCGATTGGTGGCGTACCGGCTTCAAATCGAAACGGCGGTACGTTGTAGGTGGTCTCCTCGAAAGAAACCTTGTCAATCATATCGCCGCCACCTCTGTAAGGTGGCATCTTTTCAAGTAGGTCCATTTTTCCATAAAGTATTCCAAACCCTGTTGGACCACACATCTTATGAGCTGAAAAGGCAAAGAAATCACATCCGATCTCCTGCACATCTACTTTTTGATGGGGAATGGATTGTGCGCCGTCTATCAATACTTTGGCACCCATATCATGAGCAAGCTCAGTGATCTCTTTTACTGGATTTACAGTGCCAAGAGCGTTTGATACATGAACGACTGCTACAAGCTTTGTACGATCACTCAAAAGAGATTTGTAAGCCTCCATGTCCAGATCCCCGGAGTCGGTCACCGGAATCACTTTAATCTTAGCGCCGGTACGCTCTGCAACCATCTGCCAGGGCACAATATTGGCGTGGTGCTCCATTTCAGAGAGAATAATTTCATCACCTTCCCTTAAAACAGATCCGCCATAACTGTTAGCTACCAGATTGATCGAGTCGGTTGTTCCGGTTGTGTAAACAATTTCATTCTCGGAACCTGCATTGATGAAATCCCTGACTTTTGTCCGGGTCTCTTCAAATGCATCCGTCGCTTTCTGGCTCAACGTATGAATACCGCGATGGACATTGGCGTGCTCATTCCGCTGATAGTCATCAATCCGTTTCGCCACCTGTACAGGCATCTGACTGGAAGCAGCATTATCCAGATAAACCAACGGTTTACCATTGATTTCCTGATCAAGAACGGAAAAATCCTTTCTGATTTTTAAGAAATCAACTGCCGGTATGTCTTTTACTGCTTGTGCCATAGTAATTTTTAAAATCTTTCACCTTCTTCGAGTAAGAGTATCAGGAGGGTGCAGAGTGTCTGAAAAATCGACATTCTACACACCCCTTAATCCCCCTCTCAAGAGGGGAATTCTCAGGCTGTTACTTTCGTAACATTATTTGCTTTGGTATATCTGTAAACTTCATCAATCAGAAGTTTGTGCACAGATTCTACCTTCATATTTTCTATCGTTTCGAGGGCAAACGCGTACGTTAGCACTTCCTTCGCCTTCTCTTCGGTCATTCCCCGGCTTTGGAGGTAGAAGACCTCTTCAGGATCCAGCTGACCGATAGTAGCACCGTGTGAGCAAAGCACGTCATCAGCAAAAATTTCGAGCTGAGGCTTTGTATTTACCAATCCATCAACGGAGAGAAGAAGGTTTCTATTCTCCTGAAAAGAATCGATTTTCTGGGCATCACGGCGTACAAAAATCTTACCGTTGAAAATACTGTGTGCTTTGCCATTCACAACTACTTTATGGAGCTGGTGGCTGTTTGCATGAGAAAACCGGTGATCCATCACAGAATGTGTATCAGCAATTTGATCTCCGTCAATCAACACCAAACCGTCGAGCGTGAAATCCACTTCCTCATCTTCCTGAACCACACGCGGTTCATTTCTGGAGAGTTTAGCTCCCAGTGTAATAGTATATGAATGGTATTCAGCATTTTTCTCAACATACGCAATCGGGCGAGATACGTGCAGTGCACTTCGGTTATCCCGCTGTATTCGAACGTGATGTATATGCGCTTTCTGTTTGGCTTTCACTTCACAAACCGGAATGGTCATATACTCATTTTCAGACAGACCAATATGTTCTTCAATGATGGTTACATCCGATTCTTCTTCAGCCACAACCAGCATTCTAGGTGTGGCAATGAACGCCTGCTTTGAATCTGTATAGAGATTCAAAACCTGAATCGGCGCTTCTGCCTTGGCTCCTTTTTCAAGATGGATGAATGCTCCATCCTCAAACATCAGGCCGTTAAACGGAACAAAAATATCGTTTTCGTAATTAACCAGCTTGTTCAGATACTCTTCTGTTGCTTTGTGATCTGCATAATCTGCCAGATTACCAAAAGTAACACCGTTACCTAACCCGCCAATTGAAGAGTATTTCTCCTGAAATTTACCGTTTATAAAAACAAGACGGCTTCTGTCTGATTCAGGGATGTAGTACTGTTCAATGTCAGCAGCAGGTAATGTTCCGGCTTCGCTGAACGGTACAAAGTCTGTTCGTGTAAACGGTTTGAGATCGGTGAATCTCCACTCCTCAATTTTTTTATGAGGAAAGTTTGTGGTATTCAGATCTTCAAAACTCGTTTTACGAATCCCGGCCCACATCTCACTTTTCGGTGAGTGCTTTGCAAGCCGGTGCAAAAATGATGGTTCAACCTTGGTAGGATGTGCCATTACTTCGCCTCTCCATTTACGGTTGCAAATTCGTCTAACCAGTCGTAGCCTTTATCTTCAAGCTCAAGTGCAAGCTTCTTATCGCCGCTCTTCACAATCTTGCCGCCCATCATAACGTGAACAAAATCGGGCTCGATGTAGTTGAGCAGCCGCTGGTAGTGAGTAATCAATACAATAGCGTTGTCTTCACTGTGAAGCTGGTTAATTCCTTTAGAAACAATTTTCAGTGCGTCGATGTCCAATCCGGAATCTGTCTCATCAAGTAGAGAGAGTCGCGGTTGAAGTACAGCCATCTGAAAAATTTCATTCTTCTTCTTTTCACCGCCTGAAAACCCTGCATTAACGCTTCTTTCAAGAAACTCAGGATTCATTTCAATTAGTTCAAGCTTGTCTTTCAAGTAGTCTTCGAACTGCAGCGGATCCAACTCCTCACGCCCCAGAGATGCGGCAATTGTATTATAAGATTCCCGAAGAAGAGTGTTATTTGTTACACCCGGAACTTCTACAGGATATTGAAAAGCAAGGAACACGCCCTTGTGAGCTCTTTCATCCGGATCCAATTCCAGAATACTTTCTCCTTCAAACAGAATATCGCCCTGGGTAACTTCATACTCCGGATGACCGGCAACAACTTTGGAAAGGGTACTCTTACCGCTTCCGTTTGGTCCCATTATGGCATGAATTTCTCCTTTATTCACTTTGAGGTTTACTCCCTTCAGGATCTCAATCCCTTCACCCTCAACTTCTACATGTAAATCTTTAAGTTCTAACACAGTTGTATGATTTTGTTTTGTTTGATTTTTAAAATGTTAAAATCCCCTCTTGAGAGGGAACAGGTCTGCAAGCGTTCAGCCGCAGACAAGGGGTGTGTTTAATGTGACTTCCTTGTTTCCAAACACCCCTCCCTCCGACAAAAAACTGCCGGAGTAATCCCCTCAAGGGGAGAATATTTTACCCTACACTACCTTCCAGTTTAATGCCCAGCAGTTTGTTGGCTTCAACAGCGAACTCCATCGGGAGCTCTTTCAGTACCTCTTTAGCGAAACCATTCACGATCAATGAAATCGCGTCATCTTCACTGAGACCTCTCTGCTGCAGGTAGAAAATCTGATCTTCACCTACTCTGGAAGTTGTCGCTTCGTGCTCAACTTTACCGGTCGGGTTGGCCGACTCAATGTAAGGAAACGTATGTGCACCACAGGTTTGTCCAATCAACATGGAATCACATTGTGAATAGTTTCGGGCGTTATCGGCCTTCTTACTAAACTTCACCTGACCTCGATAACTGTTATCAGATTTACCTGCGGAAATACCTTTAGAGATAATCGTACTCTTGGTATTCTTTCCAAGGTGAATCATCTTTGTACCGGTATCCGCCTGCTGCCTCTGGTTTGTAACGGCAACAGAATAAAATTCACCGACTGAATTATCTCCCTGGAGAATTACGCTTGGATATTTCAATGTAACCGCTGAACCGGTTTCAAGCTGTGTCCAGGCGATTTTGGAATTATCTCCGCGGCATGCACCTCTTTTCGTTACAAAATTGTAGATACCGCCTTTCCCCTCTTCATCACCGGAATACCAGTTCTGAATGGTAGAGTACTTAATCTCAGCATTTTCAAGAGCCACAAGCTCTACTACCGCAGCGTGAAGCTGATGTTCGTCATACATTGGAGCAGTACATCCCTCCAGATAACTTACATGGCTATTATCTTCAGCAATTATAAGCGTACGTTCAAACTGTCCGGAGTTCATATTGTTGATCCGGAAGTAGGTCGAAAGCTCCATAGGACAAATAGTATCTTTCGGCACATAGCAGAACGAACCGTCAGAAAATACTGCAGAGTTTAAAGCTGCATAGAAGTTGTCGCGTGCCGGAACAACCGATCCCATATACTTCTTCACAAGCTCGGGATGATTTTGAATCGCCTCAGAAATGGAGCAGAAAATTACACCCGCCTCAGCCAGCTTCTCCTTAAATGTTGTAAAGATCGATACGCTGTCAAAAACGGCATCAACCGCAACACCGGCAAGGGCTTTCTGCTCTTCGAGAGGTATTCCCAGTTTTTCATAGGTCTCACGAATTTTCGGATCTACTTCATCCAGGCTATCCAGTTTGGGTTTATTTTTTGGGGCAGAGTAGTACTGCAATGTGTCAAATTTGGGCTTCTCGTAGGTTGCGTTAAACCAATTTGGTTCTTCCATCTCTGTCCAGGCACGATACGCCTTAAGACGAAACTCTGTCATCCACTCCGGTTCATTCTTCTTCTCAGAGATTAGACGAACTACATCCTCATTAATTCCTTTTGGGAAATCTTCGTATTCAATATCGGTTGTGAAGCCATACTTGTACTCTTCACCGATCATTGATTCTAGAGCTTTAGTCTCACTCATGTTTAATTTGTTTGAAGCTTTACTGTTATCTGATTTTCCTGTCGTGAACACTCGAAAAAAGCCTTAAGTTCGCTCTTAACGAATATTCGCATTGTCTATCTTTATTTGGAATGAATAAAGATAAGCAAAATGTGCACGTTCTTAAAGCCAATCCTAAGTGTAACTAAAGAACGTGTTTTACCGGCTAAATCTCCAATCGAATGAAGCTATATAGTTGATAGGAGGAAATGAATTAACCCTGTTTTTTACTGATCAGAGATGCCACACAGGCGGTATTTACGATATCGTCTACAGAACACCCTCTGGAAAGGTCCATGTAAGGTTTAGACAGCCCCTGCAAAATCGGACCTGTTGCCGATGCACCGGCCAGCCGTTCTGTTATCTTGTATGCGATATTTCCTGCGTCCAGATTTGGAAATATAAACACGTTCGCCTCTCCCCCAACGTCTGAGTCGGGAGCTTTACGTTTGGCAACATCTGGAACAAAAGCTGTATCAAACTGAAGCTCACCGTCCATCTTCCAGCCCGGTTTTACCTTTTTCGCTTTCTGATATGCATTTTGCACCAGTTCTACTTTCTCATGTTTTGCACTGCCTTTCGTTGAAAATGAGAGAAATGCGATGCGCGGCTCATCTCCTGTCAAAAGTCTATGTGTATTCCCTGCATCCAGTGCAATGGAAGCAAGCTGATCTGAATCGGGATATGGAACAACCGCACAATCTGCATAGGTAAAGACATCTCCACCGGGCATCTCCATCAAAAATGTACTGGAAACCAACTCTGATCCCTCAGCAACTCCAACAGTGCGTAAGGCAGAAACAATAACCTGACCGGTTGAAGCTACCGACCCTGCTACTGCGGCATCCGCTTTCCCTGTATCAAGCATCCAGCCGGCCGTAAACAGAGAGTTCAGACTAATCTCAAGCAATTGATCTTCTGTTGGATTTTTATGAGCCAGTTTCTTTTTGAAATACTCAAATTTTTCGTCATCAAATTCTGAATTCTTATACGGTTTGATCACTACCGAATCAGGCAGGTCAACCTCATGTTCATCCGCCAGCTGATTTATAGTATTCGGATCACCTAAAAGAATCGGTTCTGCAAGCCCCATTCCGCTCAGTGTAGCCGCGGCTTTCAGAACCCGGGCATCCACCTCAGCCTCAGGCAGAACAACTCTTTTTTTAATAGCTGATGCTTTCTTTCTGATCTCTTCGATTAAACTCATATTAAATCAATAATAAAATTGTGATTAGTGTAAGTACAATTCCCGTCCATTGAATCCTGGTCAGCTTATCCCCCCACTTTATGATCCCCAGCAGCGTACCTCCCAAAACAGTGAGCACGTTCACACTACTGTAAACAACGGCTCCGTTCATGCGTTCCAGTGCTTCAATCAAAAAAATTGCTGTATACAGGTTTGGAATACCAACGGCTATACCTAAAATGATTTCCTGCATTTTAAACTTCCAGTTTTTCCTTAAGGAAACTACAATCAATCCAACCAAAAATGCAGTAAAAAAGACAATTCCCATGAAGTGCTCTTTGCTCAAAATTGATGAGAACTCCACCTCATAGATTTTCAGAGAGGAATCTCCCAATCCGGTACCAATAAACAGAAGCACCAATAACCATGCTACACTTAATGGTTCTCTTAACATTTTCCGTTTATTTGGAAGCAGTAAAAAGAGTGTTACAAATACCAGCACTACCCCAACCCACTGTCTGAAAGTAAGCAGCTCGAGGTACCACGCTGTAGAAAGCAAAACCGGAACGATCAGGGAGATGCGCATAGCCGCTACACTTATACCAACCCCGTTGTGATGTACGGATTTGCTGTAGATGAAAAAATTGGCAATAAATATTACCCCAACTACAGCACCAAGTGCAATTGCATAAAATCCCTCAGAGAAATCCAGCTGAATGATCTGATCAAAGCCTGTAGTCGAAGCTGCTATAACGGTAGCTGTAAAATAGTTGACTGTCAATACACGAACTGTATTTAGCTTCCTGTTTTCTACAACCTTTAATAGGTGGGCAATCAGTACTGAAGAGGCTGCACAAAGTACGATATACAACCAGCCTGAAATCATTGGGCCAAATTAAGGTTTAAATTCCCAAACGCCTGGATTTCCTGTGGCTGGTCGTGGAGCCGCCTGGATGTGTAGTCCACATTTCTATCCAGATGATTAACCAAATCAGACATTCGGGTCCTTCGCTGCTGAATGGCTTCGGCAAGGAAATAATTGAAAATCGAATGCCTCATATTTCCATCAATGATACCGGTGTAAATGGAAGACTGTTGGCCCGGACGATTGCTGAACACCACGGCCGAATTAGGTAGATCTCTAACAATAATATTGGCCGTTCGTTGTAACAATCCCGACATACCGTTTCGGAGAATACCATTCGAGGTCTGACGGTTGCTTTCAGAATAATCCAGATCAATAAATAGGAAGAGAGCTTCCGGATTTATACGCTTTAGTTCTGAAAGAATCTCAGTTATCGGGATGAAGACCTCATTCTCACCAAATTTTGAAACCAGATGAATAACAGGCTGATTATTAATCTCTCTGATTTCTCCGAATCCACTTAGATAAACGTAAAGAGATCCTTCTCCATCCATAACGTTCACCCCCTCTAGCCGGGATAAAATCTGCCGGCCGGTAATCGTGTTAATTTGTTCATTTTGTAGCCTGAATGAGGTATTTAAATAGGTTTCAAACAGCTTATGATCACGATCCAGGTACTGTCTGTGGCCTATTTCGTTATTCATTCCGTTTGATATAATCAGACCTCTGTCAGATGGGTTATTCGGTTTGAGCACCGGCATCGAGTGTTCTACATCAATTTCACCAAAAGGGAGTTCCGCAAATTCAAAAACGAGAGCAGAACCTGCTTCAGCTGTACTGAGCCACTCAATACTTCCGCTATCTTTACTTACAAAGTAATCATTCCCCTCATACTGTACTCTGTAGAAACCATCTTCTTCATCCACCAGCTCTAAAAAACTGCCCTGCCCCACTTCAGTCACAATATTCAGCTCACCGGGTTCCGGAGTACTGCGCAGATTCGCCACCAATGAATTTATATTCAGATAAGGAGCAAGAAACTGAGCCGTTGGAATAGTAAACTCATTTTCAAATTCTTCGTGGCGCAACAATACCCTTATTGCTGAACCCCTATCGATTTTGCCACTCATCTCATCAGCGAATGAGCCCAAGTTCAGATTTAACTTACCGTCGGCGGCCGGTACTTCCTCCTGCGAAAAAAGTGTTTCATCCTGCAACAAAATTTGCACATTCACATAGGTTTCTTCAGTCTGCACCATAACTGAGTCTGTTCTGGTTTCAACACCACTTTGCCGCATCAGTTTGGTTTCACCTGTATATATGGGTTCACCGACCTTTTCAAGGTTCGTGAACGAGAGTATGGAAATGAGACCGGCTGAAAGATTCAGTCCAATTTGTTGAGTAGTGGATACTCCCGATAAAATGACTCCGGTATTAGCAGCAACTGCTGCTACAGCTGCACCGGTCAGGCCAATGAGCACAAATTCCCATTTCGGCTTATACTGCTGAACTGTCCTTTCTACCCGAACTCTTTCAGGAAGTTGCAATTCTTTAATCTGATAGAGCTGAAAACCGGCTATAGGTTCATCTACAGCTGGTTCCTGCTCTAAGATGAATGCCTGCTCATCCTGTACCACACGAGGTTCAGCTGACTCATCTACTGCATACTGATCCGTTACAACCCACCTCGTTGTAGTGCAAGAAGCCAGAAAAACAGCGAATAAGATGAGTGTAAATATACTTCTCATAGTTCAAGATCAGAGTGAAAATACAGCTCCGAATGAAAACAGATGTCTTAATTTAAAAGAGTCTTCCATACCGGGTTCCGATAACCAAACAGGCAGTTCATATCGAAATACAAATCCACGCGGTTTACCCAGATAATCCGGAATATTTAAAGATAAGGAGAATCCTGCTCCCGCATCAGCATAAAGATTATCGGGTTCATTATCGAAAAGCTCCAGAGATCTGCCGGCATCAAAAAACAGGTATGACCGGAAACTGAGAAACTCACTCAGATAAGGTATCCGGTTAAAGCCCAAAGCAATTGGATTGAAGTAGTCAAATTCGGCATTAACAGAAGCGATGGAATTCATGAGGAAAGGCGTCACAAATGCATCGGGATCATTGTTAACAAACGTTTCAATATCCTGACCGGTGTATCCTCGCAAAATTGCTCCACCGGCTACCTGAAATTTACCACTCTCCATCCAGGGTTGAGGTATTGTACCTTTTGCACGGGTTACTCCGCTGTAAATGGTCTGAATTGCCGGTGCGCTGCTTCTGGAGAACATATACTCGGGATCGGCATTCGACGAAGCAATACCGGTAAACAATCTAAGATTTAACCCCCAGTATTCATGAAATTCCACGTTTTGAATAAACGAGCCGTGAAACTGAGTATAAAATTCGTTTAAGTATTGAACCCCAAGTGAAGCATCAATTTTATACCATCCCAGGCTATTGTTATTTTTAAGCTCACCCGTCAGGGTTGATAAAAGTTTACTCTCACTCCCCCAAAGCTGTGGAAACGCAGCATACTCGTGGTCAAATCGTTTTTCGAAAGAGTTGAAAAGGCTCAGCTCCCGGTATCTGCGTTCGTCAAACCCTTCTTGCCATCGCTTATTGAATGCAATCCCGTGGCGATGGTAACCGGCACGAACAGAGGTAATAAATTGGTAACTGGCCTCACTGCCAAAATCCGACCACTGGTCAATGGGATTGGTATACGATGCGTAGTATGAAACCGGCAAATCGGGGAACCAGGTGCTTAGCCACAATCCTGCATCAAGCCGGTGAGGTCCATCATCGAAGGTTCCGGGCACCTGTCCTTTTACACGAACACCGACTCGTATACCGTCTACATCGTTATACCACAGATCGGGTTTCGGAATCAGTTCATAGCTTGATGAAGACTGAGCAGCTGTTTGTACAGGTGCAATCCAAACAGTAATAAAAATAAGTGCTGGTATTAAGAAGTAGAAACGATCCAATCGTCCAGGATTTCATTTTCGGTTATAATGGAGTTTGTAAGCTTCATAAGTCTTCGCTGTTCCGGCCAGTTGATGCGACTCAGTGCCTCATCTAACGCAAGCCAATCAAATTCGGTATGCTCATCATCAAGTTCGGGTGTTTTAGCTGAATGTATCTCTGCTGCAAAGGCCGGTATATGATGAACCATATCTCTCTTATGTTCATAAAAGGTGTTAACTGAAGGGATTGTCCAGAATTTGTCAGGAACTAACCCTGTCTCTTCGCTTAACTCGCGCAGTGCTGCCTGCCATGATGTTTCACCGGGTTCAACTTTCCCGCCAATCATTCTCCACTGCCCCTGGTAGATCTTACCTTTGGCACGCTTTAGCAATAAAAATTCGGGCCGATCTTTAACTATTTTGTAAGGATAGAGATCTATGAGACGTTTTTTTGCCATTAAACTACCCCACTTGATTTTTAAAATATTCCATGGTTTTGAGAAGTCCCTCTCTGCGATTGAATCTCGGCTCCCAGTCCAGAACCCTTTTTGCTTTGGATACATCCGGGCGGCGAACCTGCGGATCGTCTTCAGGAAGTTCTTTATACACTATCTCGCTTTTACTTCCCGTGATTTCAATAATCTCTTTTGCAAAGTCCAGAATGGTAATCTCTTCCGGATTTCCAATATTCACAGGCTCTGATTCGTCACTCATCGATAGCTGATATACACCTTCAACCAGATCTTCCACGTACATGAATGAACGCGTTTGTGATCCGTCACCGAATACTGTAATCGGCTCATTGTTCATGGCTTGCCGGAAAAAAGTAGGCAGTGCTCGTCCATCATTAAGTCTCATTCTGGAACCGTAGGTATTAAAAATACGAACAATTCCCGTTTCGATACCATGATAGCGGTGATAGGCCATTGTGATCGCCTCGGCAAATCGCTTGGCTTCGTCATATACACCTCTTGGACCTACCGGATTCACATTCCCCCAGTAATCCTCATTTTGCGGATTTACCTGAGGGTCGCCATACACCTCACTGGTTGAAGCCAGTACCAATTTCGCATTTTTCGCCTTAGCCAGCCCGAGCGCTTTGTGCGTACCCAAAGACCCTACCTTCAGCGTCTGAATTGGCATTTCCAGGTAGTCAATGGGAGACGCAGGAGATGCAAAATGGAGAATCAAGTCGAGCTCTTCCTTTACAATAATGTAATTGGTTACATCATGTTTGATAAATTCAAACCGCTCTTTTCCAATTAAGTGGGCCACATTTGATTCAGCGCCGGTGAGAAGATTGTCCATGCAGATCACATCCCAGCCTTCATCATAAAACTTATCGCAGAGATGAGAACCTAAAAATCCGGCTCCGCCGGTAATGAGAACACGTTTACTCAATGGTTTGGGGATTACTTCAGCTTAATTTTTCAAGAGGTACTAAAATTTGGCAGCATCCATAGAAAAGATGCTGCCAATACAATAAACAGGAAATGCTTTATGCGTTTACGCTCGGCCGTCCCACACTTATGTAGGTCAATCCGGCTTCTTTAGCTCTTTCCAGGTCGTAGAGGTTACGTCCGTCAAAAAGTACCGGCTCTTTCATTCGTTTGGCAAAGTTCTCCAGGTCCGGACGTCGAAACTCATTCCACTCGGTGCAGATTACCAGGGCGTCCACGTCGTCCAGTACAGAATCGCGGTCGCTCATAAACTCTATATGGTTCAAAGCATCTTCCGTTGCCGCTTCTTTAAAGGTTTCGATCGCTTCCGGATCGTACGCCTTCATGCTCACGCCCAGCTTGCCGAGTGCATCGGTAATGTAGAGTGAAGGAGCTTCACGGATATCATCGGTTTCCGGCTTGAACGACAGACCCCAGACGCCTACGGTTTTCCCTTTCAGGGAATCGCCATAGTGCTTTTTCATCTTCTCCACGATGGAGAGCTTCTGGAATTCGTTGACCTTCATCACCGAATCGAGAATCTTAAAGTCGTAGCCCATCTCACCCGCGGTGTGGTGAATCGCCTGAACATCTTTTGGAAAGCAGCTCCCGCCATATCCGATACCGGCAAACAGGAATCGCTTACCAATTCGGGAGTCGGTTCCAATCCCGCGGCGCACATTGTCCACGTTGGCACCTACGCGCTCACAGATATTGGCAATCTCGTTCATGAAGGTGATCTTGGTCGCCAACATTGCATTGGCTGCATACTTGGTCAGCTCACTGCTGCGCTCGTCCATGATAATGATCGGGTTCCCGCTGCGCACAAACGGCTCATAAAGTGTCTGCATCATCTTGGCTGCCTTCTCGCTGCTCGTTCCCACAACCACGCGCTCGGGGTACATAAAGTCTTCCACGGCGGCTCCCTCTCTCAAAAACTCAGGATTAGAGACCACGTCAAATTCAGTGTCCGTTTTGGCCGCGATCTTCTCACGAACCTTGTCGGCGGTTCCCACCGGAACGGTACTTTTATTGACAACAACCTTATAGTCGGGATACTTGTTAAACAGATCGCCCAGCTGGTCGGCTACATTCAGCACAAAGCTCAGGTCGGCCTGCCCGTCGGCTCCGGGAGGTGTTGGCAGGCAGAGAAAAATTATGTCGCTTTTCTGAAAAGCATCTTCCAGGTCAGTTGTAAACGAAAGTCGTTTTTCGCGGATCGACCGGTCAAACACCCGGTTCAGGCCCGGCTCATAGATCGGCACTTCGCCCCCTCGCATTCTCTCCACTTTCTTCTCATCGATGTCTACACAGATCACATCATTTCCGCTATCGGCAAAGCAGGTGCCCGATACCAGGCCTACATAACCGGTTCCAATAACTCCAATTTTCATATTATAGCCGCTCTATTTTTTTAATTTCAAGTTCAAGTTTACCGGCAGGTACATCAACCTTAACAACATCTCCCACTTCTTTTCCAAGAATTGCCTGGCCAATGGGTGAATCCACCGAAATTTTACTCGCTTTAAAATCCGCCTCATCTTTAGAGACCAGCGTGTATTTCATCTCTTTGTTTGTCTTCTTATTTAAAATCGTAACAGTTGAAAGCAGATACGCTTTCGTATCGTCAATATCTTTATCATCGATGATACTTGAGGTAGCCAATGTATTCTCGAGTTCGGCGATACGTTTTTCGAGATAACCCTGAGCTTCTTTGGCAGCATCATACTCTGCATTCTCACTCAGATCACCTTTTGCTCTCGCTTCCGCTATCTCCTCGGCGATCTCTTTACGCCCGCGGGTTTTTAAATCTCTTAGCTCTTTATCCAGCTTGTCGTATCCTTCTTTGGACAGATAATTTTTCTTCATACTTACATTTACATCGGTTTAACTTAGTTAAAACAGAAATAGCAGTATTTCTACTGCTATCTATCGAACAATTTTTTCGGTAACTATTTAGACATGTAAAAATAGGATGTTCCGTACTGTTTTCCCAACCTGAATTTTGACAGTGACCTGTTGTTCAACGTGATTTTATCACTCTCCCTCCAACCCACTCACAATCTCCCGAAAACTCTCCAGCCCCGCTTCTATATTTTCTACAATTTCGGCAGCCAGGATGTCCGGATCAGGGAGATTGTCTAAATCCGTCAAACTGTCGTCTTTGATCCAGAAGATGTCCATGCTGGTTTTGTCGCGATTGGTAATCTCTTCGTAGCTGTATTTTCTCCATCTTCCGT
>LKNA01000252.1 GCA_001564065.1 Chitinophagaceae bacterium T5-Br10_B2g13 | reverse complement strand
GCATCGATCTGCCTCATTGAGCTACCATCATAAGCTAATATTGGAAGAAACTTGATAAAATCTGCTACTTTTTTCTCTTGGTTTGAATCAGATACATCCAATTCGCTACTGTATGAAGCAATCTGATTTAATGCCCGATTGGGTGCAAAATCAAACACGTAGCACTCTTTTTTAATGATCTCTTCTTTGTTGGGTGATTTACCATCAGAATTACGAATAACCCACGGAGACTGAACCCGAAATGCGGCCTGAAAGTAGGTCTCCGGCCTGGAAGAGTTTCTCAGCATGAATATTCCGGTCCACGGCCTTACCGTAACACCGGTCGTTAACTTTCCGCAGGAGAGAGTAATGGTTTTGGATTCCAACGGGTGTGGATAATCCATCGATTCTAAAACCGGAGGTAAGGCATCTAATCCAATTCCCGCTTTATTTCCGGCTGCAACGTTGATAATGTAGTCATGGTAAAAGGTGTTTTGCCGTTCTTCTAACAAATTCTTCATGGCATAGCAGGAATCAACGAATGGTAAAAACCAAAAGGTATGATTTAGTACATTCAATAATGGGGCATGAGAGAATGGTAAGGGCGGTTTCTTTGCACCCATTTTGAGGTCATCTAAACTCGTTTCAGTAAACGCACCTCTAATCAGGTTCAGCCATTTTTGAACGTGCTCTTTGTGGACAAATTCCGCTTCGTTACCTTCTCCTTTGGCCGTGAAAAATGCGTTTAAATCAAATTCATCATATACTCCACCTCGGGCAATTTCACGAATGGAATCCGGCATTTGATAAGTCATCATTACCATTCGGGGAAGTGAAATATACGGGTTAGGTAAATCACTATCCCATTCCTCTTTGGCTTTTTGCTCGTCCGAGTAGGTCCAGTTATAAATTTCTTCTTCGATGAATTCCCCGGAATTTATAGCTCTGAAAGGCGTTCCTGACAGATAAAGATAAGCATCCGTAGTAATTGGCATAATATCTTCATCAAAGTAATCCATGCCTTCACCTACACCGAATTCCTGCTCTCTTTTATCCTCGGCCTCAAATAGTTCTTTGGCATTTTCACGCCATGCGCCAAAGTGATATTCATCAAAAATAACTCCATCCCAATGAGTGGCGTGTACCCATTCATTTTTTGCTTTAATCCCACCGGCTGAATTCTTTCCCAAATAATCCTGAAAAGAACCAAAGCAGACAAAGGGTTTCTCGGGATCAATATCTTCATAGCTATTACCTGTCCGGGAAATAAATTGCCATCCTTCAAAATCAACATGCGTCATCAAATCTTCTTCCCAGGCACTTTCTACAGCTGGCTTAAATGTAAGAACGAGTACTCTTTTCCAGCCCATTTTTTTAGCTAATTGGTAACTGGCAAAGGTTTTACCAAAACGCATTTTACAGTTCCAGAGAAAGTGCGGAATCTTGTCGGTTTTCTCCCTGGGATTGTTCTTAAAATAATGCATGGTTTTGTTTACGGCCTCTTCCTGCTCGGGCCGCATTGAAAAAGAATGAATGCGTTCTTTCTCAAATTCTTTGTGTGTTCTCACAGCTTCTACTGCAATCCGCACTTCTTCTACCGTGCACTTAAACCATTCTCCCTCCGGATTTTTAAATCCCTTTTTACGCAGATAATTATGGACTTCATGATCGGTAAAGGTACTTCCATCTTTCCGCATGGCCGACTCTTCCAGAACAATCTTGTATGGATCTTCTCCCGGACGTTTAGTTGGATACTGTTGGGCTACACGAGTCCTTGCATCTATGTTGGTAAACCCAACTTTTAGTAACCCATTGTATTGAGGATTGCTATCCGTGTAAGCATAAATGGTAGGATTGGAATCGGGTCGATCTGGAAAGAAATTCATAGCATTATAGTCCTAATCCTCTTTCAAAATCTTCTTCGAACTCTGCGGGTATCTTAGATCTAATAGCATCTTGGTCTTGAACTAAACCCAATACAAAATCATGATTATCCCTGATGTGGTCAAGAAAATCATTGCAATTAACTCTATATGCAATACTACCAACACCTGCAGTAAGCTGAAGATTTGCATTTAATTCATTTGGTGGGTCGTCAAAGAATTGAATTCTACCTTCTTGAGCCCATGCCCCTTGCTCATCATTTCTTTCCCAGACTAGATTAGTCGTACCATCATTTTTAGCTAAGTATCCTAAAAATTCATAATAATCATTTTCAGTTTCAAAATTAATTTGTCCTTTTGTTCCAAAATGCTGTTTATACATAATTTTAGCCTCATTTATTAGTTTGATGTATTCTAGATTTAGTCATGTTCTCTGATCAAGCTTTCAATGAATTTAATTTCACGATCCGTTAAATTAAATTTTTCGTAAAGTTTATTATCTGACCAAGTTTCTTTCATAGAAAGCTTTGGGACAAACATGAACTTACTCTTTGTAATATTCTGTGTTAACAGAATTGTAGACACTAAAAACCTACAGAACCGAGTTTTCAAATATTGGACCATATTTTCAGCCTCTTTTTGTGTCTCATATCCGCCAACTATTAAATAAGTCTCAGTACATACTGCGTTTGGAGGCAAAACTTCTACTACTGAGAATATTCTTCTAGTACCATCTTTACTAGGCTGCCCTCCGTGATCACTCGAGGCTTTAGAAAGAAGTACTTTCCATTTAGGTATTAATTCTTCTCCTTTAGTAATCATATCATGAGATATTTTACCTGTACCAGAACTTGTGACTATTGTTAAATCTCCATTTTTTCGAGGTTTTACTTTCGATTCTAAGCCAAATGGCATCCTACTTGAGACAACAGACTCCATAAATTTTGTACTCTTTTCTTGAATTTTATGGATTATGTCAACTGCCATATTATCTCTTACAAAAGTTTCAAACTCATCTAGGTATCTTTTTGAGGTAATATGATCACCATTTCTAATAGTTTTAACTTCACAAATCCCCGCATTATCTCTGTCCCAAAGAAAATAACATACCCCACCGGCTATATCCACTCCTGGGAAACAATCCCTAGAATCTGCATAATCAATTAATTTTCTTAGTCTTCTATCATTTAACATTTCTTCTCTAAATTCATCTAACCCCTTTCCTCCAGAATACCATCTTGCTGGCACAATCATTGTCAAATAACGAGGATTTAGCTTCTTAGCCTGCTCAACAAATAAATTATAGATAGGTCTTGCGCTCGATCCTGTGCCTCCACCATCACTAAGTTGATAAGGTGGATTTCCTACAATTACGTCAAATCTCATATCAAATAATTCCTCAGGGTTTTCAGTATGAATAAATTGGTATGCATGGGTTTCAAGGCTCTTATCTCTGTCGTACTCACTTTTGCTTGCTCCACAAAAGACACATTTTTTGTTTTTCCAGGTGTGTTCAATTCGGTCGTATAATATATTTCCATCTTCATTTTCGAATTCAGTGCAAACGGAGTAATTGCCATTGGCGTATTTACTGCAATACACACTTCTGCGTGAAAGCAGGGAAGTCAGTTCTGTTATGGCAATTCCAAATAACTGATTTTGAAAAATATGGTTTACCCGTTCCTGTTGATCAGGGAACTCTTCTTCTAAACCTTCGGTCAACCGTTTGGCAATTTCCCGCAAAAACACCCCGCTTTTGCTCACCGGATCAAGAAAGGTGACATTCTTGTCATGCCAAAGCTCTTCCGGCAGCATGTCCAGCATATCATTCACCAACTTCGGTGGTGTAAAAACCTCATCGTTACTAAGGTTAGCTAGGCAACTTAAAACGTCAGGATTATAATTTACTTTGAACATTTTCAGCTAAGTTGTAGATGCTCTGCAATGGGTATTCTGCACAGGGGGTTGGGATAAAAGCTTCATCCCCTAAATCTGAGAATAAGTTAGGTTCATCCATTGGCTGATTGTCCAATAAATTGGTCATGGTAAAATCTCTGCGTTTTACTTTGTCCCGATAAACCAGACTCCACTCCGAAAAAATAATTGGTTCTTCCGTTAAACCCACCCGTTCTAAAGTCAGTGCATCTCCGTGAATAATATTTCTGTTTAAAATGAATTCGATACTGCTTAAATAATCAGTTCGAGATTTGTCTTTAAATAACCCACGATACTCTTCTTCAAAAATCCCGAAAAGCCGTTCTCTGCATTCATCGGCATTGTCCATTAATATATCGATACCATACAAACTGCCAATAGCTGAAACTCCGTAAGGTTCATATTCCGTCTGACTGTTCTTATACCTAGATCTCAGAACGCTCAATTTTCTACAGAGCACTTCCACCAAAAAATTACCGGTACCACATGCGGGCTCTAAGAAGCGAGAGTCTATACGCTGGGTTTCCTGCTTCACCAAATCGAGCATGGCATTTACTTCTCGTTCATTGGTAAAGACTTCCCCGTGATCGGAAACACGCTCTTTGGATTTTACTTGATTATTCTGTTCTGTTTCCGGCATTAATAATGATTTGTCATTAAAAAAGTTCTTGCTTTGATTATCGTAAAAATATCAATGACTTTCACATTTACTTTTTACAGCGTAAATGGTAAAAGTCAGATAAAAGATAGCAGTAAAACTGCCACCGTGGTGTCACCACTCCCCTAAAAATATTATTCACAATTTTGCTGTTAAACTGTAAAGTGTGTGAAATTTGGCAAATTATTGGGTTTAAGGGCTATATAAGCCGTTTTTATAAATATGAGTATTGTTAAATACCTGTTAAGAAGTGTTAAATAATTGAACAGTACTTAACACCATTTAACAGCATTTCACAACGGCTATTTTTCTTATTTTCAGCGTTTATCAACTATAAACGGACATTTTTCAGGTTTTTTAACAGTTAACAGCAAAAATCATATAAATCGTCCATTTTTTTTCGGGCTAATAATTTCCTGAAGTTTTAAGTCCTCCACTCAAGTAATTTTGTGATATTCTTCAATATGTTTGGTTATCGGGTTATAGCATGATTCACTATAACCTGTTTTTTGTCCGTAATGGCACCAGCAAATTTCCAATAGTATGGTTATTGAAAACCCACCTATCAAATTTCGCTTCTAAGGGGCTATCTTTTGTGATTAGTGGTATAGCTTTCGCAGATTACCTGATTATTGCCTGTATCCTTGCTGGTTAGCTATCTGGGAACCAATACCCTGCTTATCGGCGT